>JBKPPN010000151.1:0-10449 GCA_046733575.1 Candidatus Methylomirabilota bacterium
CGTCTACATCGTGCACTGATCGCTTCTCGAGCGCGGAGAAGGACGGTTCTCCGCGCTCGACCCTCAGCTCTTGACCGAACCCGCCGTCAGGCCTGCGGCGTAGTAGTCGACGAAGAACGAGTAGATCACCGCGACGGGCACGGAGCCGAGCAGCGCGGCGGCCATGAGCTGGCCCCAGTAGAAGACGTCGCCGCGGATCAGCTCGGTGATGGCCCCGACGGGGACGGTTCGCACCTCGGTCTTGCTGAGGAAGATGAGCGCGTAGAGGAACTCGTTCTGGGCCAGCGTGAAGGCGAAGATCCCTGCCGAGAGCAGGCCCGGCGTGCAGAGGGGCAGCACCACACGCAGCATGGCCTGGAAGCGGGTCGCGCCGTCGATGCGCGCCGCCTCCTCCAGCTCGCGCGGCACGCTCTTGAAGTAGCCCATGAGGAGCCACGCGGAGAACGGGATCAGCAGCGTGGGATAGGTGAGCATCACTGCGCTCAGCGTGTTGCCGAGCTCGAGGCGATTGATGATGTCGGCCATGGGAATGAACAGGAGCGGCTGAGGCACCAGGTATGTGGCCGCGACCCCGATGGCGACCACCGCCGCGCCGGGGAACCGCATCCGGGCCAGCGGGTACGCCATCATCGTCCCGAGCAGCAACGAGATGGCGGTGGTGACCACGGCCACCAGCATCGTGTTGTAGGTCCACGTCAGGAAGTTCGTCTCCGACAGCAAGTCGATGTAGTGCTTCAGCGTCGGCTGGTGCACGATGAGCGGCATGACCTTGGCGTTGTACAGCTCGCGGTTCGGCTTGATGGACGTGACGAGCATCCAGTAGAACGGGAACAGCATCGCCACCACGAAGAACGCGAGCGGGAGGTAGAGCCGGAGCATCCGCCCGCCCAGCTTCTTGCCGCCGACCATCGTCAGACCGCTCGCATGACGATGCGCGACCGTCGACGCTCACCCGCCATCATTCGCGCCGGAGATAGAGCGTCAGCGCGACGATCAGCAGCGCCAGAGGCGGCAGCATCGCGAGCGCGACCGCGGCGCCCATGCCCAGCTGACCGCCGCTCATGCCGACGTCGAACGCGTATGTCGCGAAGAGATGCGTGGCGTTGGCGGGGCCGCCGTGGGTCAGCGCGTAGACGAGCTGGAAATCCGAGAACGTGAAGATGACCGAGAACATCGTGACGATGATCAGCACGGGCTTGATGACGGGGATCGTGACGTGCCAGAAGCGCTGGGTGAGCGTCGCCCCGTCGATGGCCGCCGCCTCGTAGAGGTCGGGCGGGATGGTCTGCAGTCCCGCCAGCAGCGTGACGCCGTAGAACGGCGTGCCGCGCCACGTGTTCACCACGATGATCGACACCATGGCAAGCGTCGCGTTGCCCAGCCAGGAGAAGCCCTGCTTGATGGCGCCGATGTTGACGAGCGTCCAGTTCACGACGCTGAAGGTCGGATCGAGGATCCACATCCACGCGATGGTGGACAGGATCGTCGGCACGATGAAGGGCAGGAGCAGGAACGCGCGCGTCAGGTTGCGGCCGCGGAACGCCTGGTTCATGACGAGCGCCATGCCCAGACCGCCGATGACCTTCAAGACGGTGGTGACGATCGTGTAGACGAACGTGTTCGTGGTGATCTGCCAGAACACCCGGTCGTGCGCCAGCGTGACGAAGTTGGCGAACCCGACGAAGGTGCCGGCCTGGGCCACGCGGCGATCCTGCAGGCTCAGGTAGATGCCGTAGAAGAACGGATAGGCAACGAAGGCGAGGAGGAACAGCACACCGGGCGCGAGCATGATCCAGCTGAACATGCCTTCGCGCTCGAGCAGCCCGCGCGCCGTCATCGGCCGGCCCTCGAGGGGGGCCGGCCGGACGATGGACGCGGGGCTTACGGCCATGGCCCCTACTTCGCTTTGTAGATCTGCTTGAGCTGGGCTGCCGCGGTGGCGATGACGTTCTTGGTCGACTCGCCCTGGCAGGCCTTGGCGAACATGTCGACGAGCACGTACTTCGCCACGCTCTCGGACAGGGCGTGGCCGGCCGGCCCGGGCCAGCCGTGCAGGTGCGAGGTCTTGAGCGACTCCTTGTACGGCATGTAGCGAGGCTCGGCGTTCCACATCGGGTGATTGTCGTAGCCATGCAGGAATGGCGCGTAGTACGCGTCGCCGGAGGCGAGCCAGCGCGACAGCTGCTTGTCGTCGTAGAGCCAGCGCAGGAACGCCTTGGCCGCAGCCTGGTCCGGCGCGTGTGTGAGCAGCACGTGAGACAGCGGGTTGAAGACGTGGAAGCGGCCCTTCGGCCCTTGCGGGTTCAGGGCATGGTCGGTGACCTTGCCGATCTCGGGGAAGTCACGCTTGCCCACGTAGAGAATCGACGAGGCGTTGTTCGTGCACGAGATCTGCTCGCCGAAGAACGCCTTGTTGTTGTTGACGTCGGTCCAGCCGAGCACGTCCTCCAGCATCGTCTCCTTGTAGAAGCGACGGCAGAAGTCGACGGCCTTGGCGGTCTCGTCGGAGTCGATGAGGACGGTCTTGCCGTCCTTGTCCACCTCGCGACCGCCGTACGACCAGAGCAGCGGGTAGAGCCAGCCGTGGTTGTCACCGAACCCGTGCCCGAGCTCGAACCCGAAGGGATGGCCCTTGGCCTTGAGGAGCTTGCCGGCCGACAGGAGGTCCTCCCAGCTGTCGGGGAACTTCGTCACGCCGACTTCCTTGAACCAGTCGGTGCGATAGACCTCGAGCTGGCCGATGTTGCCCCACGGCAGCGCCTTCCACTTCTTGTTCACCACAACGGCGTCAAGGATGTTGTCGTGCCAGGGACCGATCTTCTTGCCGATCTCCGTCGCGATGTCCGTGAGGTCCACGAGGCTGGAGTCGAACAGGTGCGGCCAGTTGACGGCGGTCATGGCGATCTCGGGTCCCGACTTCGTCTCCGCGATCGTGGTGAGCCGCGTCAGCATGCCGCCCACGCTCACCGGCTCGTAGATGATCTTGATCCCCGTCGCCTTCTCGTACTCGCCGGCGAGCGTCTTGGCGAAGTAGTCGTCGAAGGCCTTGATGAACGAGCTCTCGCGCACGACCGACATCGACTTCGGGGCGGCGAGGGACTGGCGGGGCGCGAGGGCAGCCCCCGCAACGGTGGCGAGGGACAGGGAGACGAATTCGCGACGCGTCGTCATGACGACCTCCGCTGCGATCGAGATGCGGGTCCGAGTGTCTCGGGACGTTATGCGAGGCACCGCACCCTGTCAAGCAGCGCGACCCGCGATTGGCGGTCGTGCGTGCGGGGACGAGCGCTTGCGCCCCCTGCACCCCGCCGGTATCGTCAATGACCGTGCAGTCTGTTCGGCGCCGTCGCTCACCGCGCTCGCTCCTCGGCATCATTCTGCTGCTGATCGGTGGTTGCGCCTGGGACACTCCCCAGACGAGCCTCGTGCCGCGCTCGGATTTCGCGCGCTCGATCCTCTACGTCTACGGGATCACGACGTGGGTGTCGCTCGGGATCGCGCTCCTCGTGTTCGTCGTCCTCGGCGTGATCATCCTGCGCTTCCGCGAGCGCCCCGGTGCGCCGGCGCCCGCGCAGACTCGGGGGCACAGCCTGCTCGAGATCTCGTGGACGGTGGCGCCCGCGCTCGTCCTGCTCGCCATCGCGATTCCCACCATCCAGATCATCTTCCGCACGCAGGGCCCCGCCGCGCCGAAGGACGCGCTCGAGATCACGGTCCGCGGCTGGCAGTGGTGGTGGGAGTTCCGCTATCCCGCCTTCGACGTGGCGGTGGCCAACGAGGCGCACATTCCCGTCGGTCGCCCCGTTGTCTTCAACCTCGAGGGCCCCGACGTCATCCACAGCTTCTGGATCCCGCCCCTCGGCGGCAAGCGTGACGTCGTCCCCGGCCGTCTCAACCGGCTGAGCCTCATCGCGGACACGCCCGGCGAGTATCCGGGTCAGTGCGCGGAGTTCTGCGGCGCCTCGCACGCGCTCATGGGGATGCGCGTCATCGTCGACACGCCGGATCGTTTCGAGCAGTGGGTCGCCGCGCAGCGTGCGCCCGCGGCCGAGCCCGGCGGCGACGCCGCCGCGGGCAAGACGGTCTTCGCGGGCCACGCGTGCGTCGGCTGCCACACGATCAGAGGCGTGTCGGCCGGGACCCTCGGGCCTGACCTCACGCACTTCGGCAGTCGCGCGTGGATGGCGGGCGGCATGCTGCCCGTCGACGTGGAGACCGTCGCGGCGTGGGTGAAAAATCCCGCGCGCTTCAAGCCTGCCGTGAAGATGCCGGCCCTCGGGCTCACGGACGCCCAGGCCCGCGCGGTCGCGACGTATCTGGTGGGACTGAAGTGACGGGAACGGGACGCTGATGGCCACCCGCGAGATCGCCCTGCCCCACGCGCCCGTCGCGCACACCGGGTACGTGACGAGCGGCGTCTGGAGCTGGCTCACCACCGTCGATCACAAGCGGATCGGGATCCTCTACGGGGTGAGCGCGTTCGTGTTCTTCCTGATGGGCGGCGTCGAGGCGCTGCTGATCCGGTTGCAGCTCGCCGTGCCCGGCAACCGGCTCGTGACGGGCGATGCCTACAACGCGCTCTTCACGATGCACGGCACCACGATGGTGTTCCTCGCGATCATGCCGTTCAACGCGGCACTCTTCAATTACGTGGTGCCGCTGATGATCGGGGCGCGCGACGTGGCCTTCCCGCGCCTGAACGCACTGTCGTACTGGCTGTTCCTCGGCGGCGGTCTCTTCCTCAACGCGAGCTTCCTGCTGGGCGCGCCGCCGGCCACGGGCTGGTTCGGGTATGCCAACCTCACCGAGAATCACTTCTCGCCCGGGCTCAACGTGGACTTCTGGATGCTGAGCCTGCAGATCCTCGGCGCGTCGTCCATCATCTCCGCCATCAACTTCATCGTGACCATCGTCAACATGCGGGCGCCGGGCATGCGCCTCATGCGCATGCCGCTCTTCGTGTGGATGACGCTGGTCGTGCAGTTCCTGATCGCGTTCGCGTTTCCGCCCATCACCGTCGGGTTGATCTTCCTGATGTTCGACCGGTTCTTCGGCACCCACTTCTACGACGTGGCCGCGGGTGGCGACCTCCACCTCTGGCAGCACCTGTTCTGGATCTTCGGCCACCCCGAGGTCTACATCCTGATCCTGCCCGCCTTCGGCGTCGTCTCCGAGGTGCTGCCGGTGTTCGCGGGCAAGCCGCTCTTCGGCGCGCCCGTCGTGATCTACTCCGGCGTGCTGATCGGGTTCTTCGGCTTCGGGGTGTGGGGCCACCACATGTTCGCCGCCGGCATGGGACCGATCGCGGACTCCGCCTTCAGCGTCGCCACGATGCTGATCGCGATCCCCACCGGCGTGAAGATCTTCAACTGGCTGGCCACGCTCTGGGGCGGTCGCATTCGTCCCACCACGGCCCTGCACTTCGCGGCCGGGCTGATCGCGACCTTCACCATCGGCGGCCTGAGCGGGATCATGCACGCGTCACCGCCCGTCGACCTGCAGCAGACGGACACGTACTTCGTGGTGGCGCACCTGCACTACGTTCTCATCGGCGGCTCGCTGTTCGGGATCTTCGCGGGCGCGTTCTACTGGTGGCCCAAGATCACCGGCCGCCTCCTCGACGAGCGGCTGGGGCGCATCACCTTCTGGGTCATGTTCATGGGCTTCAACCTGGCGTTCTTCCCCCAGCACTATCTCGGCGCGATCGGCATGCCGCGCCGGATCTTCACCTACCGCGCGGGCCTGGGCTGGGAGGCGGCCAACTTCGCGTCGACGGTCGGGGCCTTCGGCATCGGGCTCGCCGTGCTGCTGTTTGTCATCAACTGGTGGCGGACGATGCGGCAGCCCGCCACGGCGCCGGGGGATCCGTGGGACGGTCGCACGCTCGAGTGGCGGACGACGTCGCCGCCGCCCGTCCACGACTTCGACGAAATTCCGCCCGTGTACGGACGCGACACCTTCTGGCGCGAGAAGCACGGGCGCGTCTCTCCCGCCGCGCTGGCGCCCGCACGTCCCGACGGCCACGGCATTCACATCCCGGCGCCGTCGTACTGGCCGATCGTCGTCGCATTCGGCGTGGTGCTCGCGGCCGTCGGCGCGCTGTCGACGGTGGCTCTCGTCATCGTCGGCGCCGTCATCGCGGTGATCGCCATCGTTCGCTTCGCGCTGCAGCACCATCGCGACCCTGCCTACATCGCGCAGCCGGGCATGCTCGGCATCGACCACCGCAAGGTCGCCATGTGGACCTTCCTCGGCTCGGAGTGCTTCCTGTTCGGCACGCTGATCGCGACGTACATGGCGTACCGGGGCCGCAGCGTCGTGGGTCCGGAGCCCGGCGAGGTCTTCAACCTGCAGCTCACCACGCTCAGCACGTTCGACCTCCTGATGTCGAGCTTGCTGATGGTGCTGGCCCTCGCCGCCGTGCAGCGCGGCGACCACCGCCAGTCGCGACTGTGGCTCGCCGGCACCGCGTTCTTCGGCCTGATCTTCCTCGGCTTCCAGGCTTACGAGTTCACGACGTTCATCCGCCACGACGGCCTCACGCTGCAGCAGAACCTGTTCGGCTCGACGTTCTACACGCTCACCGGCTTCCACGGCGGTCACGTGGCGGTGGGCGTGGCGTGGCTGCTGATCCTGCTGATCCTCGACTTCAGGGGCAAGCTCGATCGCACGGACTCGCTGAAGGTGGAGATCGCGGGACTCTACTGGCACTTCGTCGACGTCGTCTGGATTGCCATCTTCACCCTCGTCTACCTGCTCCCGTGATGGCCGACCACGACGCCGTCGCCGCCGCCGAGCAGGCTCACGCCTCCACCGGGACGTATCTGAAGGTGGCCGCCATCCTGTGCGTGGTCACCGCGCTCGAGTACGCGGCGCTCTTCATCCGACGGCTCACTCCGATCCTCGTGCCGCTCCTGCTCACGATGTCGGCCGCGAAGTTCGCGCTCGTCGTGCTGTTCTTCATGCACCTGCGCTACGACTCGCGTGCGCTGTGGGTCATCTTCGTGGGCGGTCTCGTGCTCGCCATCGGTCTGGCCGTGTCCCTCGTGACGCTCCACGGACAGTTCTTCGTCTTCACCCGCTGACGCGATGCCGCCCGACGTCCTTCCCGGCTCCTGGCATCTCGAGCTCGTGGCCGCCGCCGCGCTCGCGGCCGCCGTGTATCTCCGCGCGGTGCGCCGGGTCGTGCCCGCGGCGACGATCGCCCGGCGCATCGCGTTCCTGCTCGGCGTCGCGGTCCTCGTCGTCACGCTGAACGGTCCGCTGCACGATCTGAGCGAGCGCTATCTCTTCAGCGCCCACATGGTGCAGCACCTCGCGCTGACGCTGATCGTCCCGCCGCTCGTCCTGCTCGGCCTCACGGGCGAGATGGCGGATCGCGTCCTCGCTGCGATGGGCCCGATGGCGACCCGCGTGGTGCGGTGCCTCACGCGCCCCCTCCCCGCGCTGGGCCTCTACGCGGTCGCCCTCGTGGCCTGGCACCTGCCCGCGCTGTACGGGCGTGCGCTGGACCATCACGGCGTTCACATCCTGCAGCACCTGACCCTGCTCGCGACCGCCATCCTCGCCTGGTGGCCCGTGTGCAGCCGCTCACGGCTCGCGCCTCCGGTGCATTACGCCGCGCAGATCCTGTACCTGTTCGCCTTCGGCGTTCCGATGACCGTCGTGGCGGCCATGATCGCCGGTGCGGACGACGTCCTCTATCCGTTCTACGCGGCGGCCCCGCGCGTGTGGGGTCTGTCCGTGCACGCCGACCAACGGCTGGGCGGCGTCCTGATGTGGGTTCCCGCCGGGCTCGTCCCGCTCGCCGCCTTCACCGCCGTCTTCTTCCGCTGGGCTGCCGCCGACGCCGACGAGGACGTCGACGACCTCGAGGCGTCTCTGGAGTCCGAGCTGCTGCCGCATTAGCCGACATGGGGGGCGCGATGCCCCCCAAGCCCCCGGCTTGGAGACGGCGCGGCCAGGCCATGCCGCCCCCCGGGTTACCGAGACACACTCCGAGCTCACGTCCGCGTTCGCGGTCCCCATGGAGGGCTGAACGCCCGGCCCTCAGCGCTCCTGCGATGTCGAGGCGGGTAGTGGCAGCGGCCTTGCACAATTTTCTCCGCGAACCGACCGAGCGAAGACGGACGGGGTGTCGCAACGATGCGTGAAGGCGGGGAAGTGACGGTCGAGTTCGTTCCGGTGGGACCACGTCGCCAGGAATGGATGTGGAAGGCACGGGACGACAGCAACACCATCACGATCTCGGGCCACCGCTTCGGGTCGCTGCGCGATGCCGTCCGCGACGCGCGCCTGCACCTTGGTCGCGCCCGCGCCGACGTCGACGACGACTGAAGGCTCGCGCCTTGTCTTCGGGCTCACGTCCCGTTTGTTATGATGACGCGACATGAATATCGCAGTCATCGGAACGGGTTACGTCGGACTGGTCACGGGCGCGGTGTTCGCGGACCTCGGCAACGACGTCGCATGCGTCGATAACGTCCCGTCGAAGATCGAGGCGCTCCGCGCGGGGCGCATGCCCATCTACGAGCCGGGCCTCGAGGAGATGGTGGCGCGCAACGTGGCGGACGGCCGTCTCGAGTTCACCACCGATCTGGCCGCCGCCGTGAAGCGGTCGGTCCTCGTGTTTATCACCGTCGGCACGCCGGCCACGGACACCGGGCAGACGGATCTCGCCGCGGTGGAAGACGTCGCGGCACGGATCGGCGAGGCGATGGAGCGGTACACCGTCATCGTCAACAAGTCGACCGTCCCCGTCGGGACCGGTAACCGCGTGCGCGAGGTGATCGAGCACCACCGGCGCAGCGAGGTGCCGTTCGACGTGGTGTCGAACCCCGAGTTCCTGCGCGAGGGCTCGGCCATCGAGGACACCTTGCATCCCGATCGCATCGTCATCGGCGCGCCGAGCCAGCAGGTGGCCATGGCCCTGCTGGAGCTGTACGCCCCGCTCGAGCGGCCGATGATCATCACCGACGTTCCGTCGGCCGAGATGATCAAGTACGCCTCGAACGCCTTCCTCGCCACCAAGATCTCCTTCGCCAACGCCATCGCCAACCTGTGCGAGGCGGCGGGCGCGGACGTCACGCAGGTCATGAAGGGCGTCGGCCTCGACGCGCGGATCGGCGCGGCCTTCCTCGCCGCGGGGCTCGGCTACGGCGGCAGCTGCTTCCCCAAGGACACCGAGTCGCTCATTCACACCGCGGCGGCGCTGGGCTACGACTTCGGGCTGCTCAGAGCCAGCGTCGACGTCAACCGCGACCGTGGCGGTCACTTCGTGGCCATGATCGAGAAGGTTCTCGCCCCGCTCGACGGCAAGACGGTGGCGGTGCTCGGTCTCGCCTTCAAGCCGAACACCGACGACATGCGCGAGGCGAAGAGCATCGAGATCGTCACCGCGCTCCGCAAGGCAGGCGCGATGGTCCGCGCCTACGATCCCGTGGCGGAGCCCAACGCCCGTCTCGTCATGCCGCGCGACATCGTCTTCTGCGAGTCGCCCTACGTGGCGGCCGAGCAGGCCGACGCGGTCGCCCTGGTCACGGAGTGGAACGAGTTCAAGTTCATCAATCTCGATCGGCTCCGGGCCACCATGCGGCGACCGCTGATCTTCGACGGCCGCAACGTGTGGGAACCCGACCGGATGCGCCGCGTCGGCTTCGAGTACCACTCCATCGGCCGCAAGCCCGTCGCCCCGGCATAGCCGCGGGTGCCCAACACCCCGCAGGCGGCTCCCATGCGTGTCCTCGTCACCGGCGCGGCCGGGTTCATCGGCTCGCACCTCGTGCGCTTCCTGCTCGGGCGGGATGCCGAGGTGGTCGGCGTCGACAACTTCGTCACCGGCTCACCCGAGAACCTGGCCGACGTCCAGGACGACGGGCGCTTCTCGCTGGTGCGCCACGACGTGAGCCAGCCCATCGCCATCGACGGTCCTCTCGACTGGGTGCTGCACTTCGCCAGTCCGGCCTCGCCGCGGGACTACCTCGAGTTGCCCATCCAGACCCTCAAAGTCGGCGCCCTCGGTACCCACAACTCGCTCGGTCTCGCGAAGGTGAAGCGGGCCAGCTTCCTCCTCGCCTCGACGTCCGAGGTGTACGGCGATCCGCTCGTCCATCCGCAGGCCGAGTCGTACTGGGGCAACGTCAATCCCGTCGGACCGCGCGGCGTCTACGACGAGGCCAAGCGCTTCGCGGAGGCCATCACGATGGCGTACCACCGCAGCCACGGCCTCGACACGCGGATCGTGCGCATCTTCAATACCTACGGCCCGAACATGCGCAGTCACGACGGCCGCGCCATCCCCGCCTTCATCTCGCAGGCCCTCACCAACGCCCCCGTCACCGTCTACGGCGACGGCTCCCAGACGCGATCGTTCCAGTACATCGACGATCTCGTCGACGGCCTGTGGCGGCTCATGGGTGCGCGCGGCGTGCACGATCCGGTCAACATCGG
>JBKPPN010000152.1:0-6794 GCA_046733575.1 Candidatus Methylomirabilota bacterium
GCCTCACCGCGTCCGGTGCCGGCGCGGAGGTTCCTGCACGCGCGATGTCCGGCCGCGGGAGCAGCGCGGCGCACGTCGATCCGAGCGAAGAGAGCGATTCCGCTGCGATCCAGCGCGCGAGCGCCAGCTGCGACGGCGTCAGCGCCGGCGCGTCTGCGATCGCGGCGAGCGACTTCAGCGCGCGTCCGCTGTCGGCGCGCACGGCGAGGACGACGCCGGGGCGTCGCGCGCCCTTGAGCGGAGCGACCACGCGCTGCCCCGGCCCGACGCGCCACCCCTCGGGGACGACGTAGGAGAAGGCGTGTGAGACCGGCGTGTCGAAGACGACGTCGGCGACGGTGACCGCGTCGCCGCTCGTCATGCGCTCCGGCGCGCGTCGTACTCCCGTCGAGCCAGCTTCAGGTCCTCGTAGGCCATGCGCTTGTATTCGGGCCCCGGATTTCGGAGGAGGAAGGCGGGATGGAACGTCGGCACGAGCACGGCGCCGACGAAGGGATGGACGCGACCGCGCAGCTTGCCGATCGGATCCTTCGTCCTGAGCAGCGCCTGTGTCGCCACGCTGCCGACGGAGAGCACCACGCGCGGCTGGATGAGGCCGAGCTGCGCGGCGAGGAACGGCGCGCACGCCGCGAGCTCGTCGGGCTCGGGATTGCGGTTCCCGGGCGGTCGGCACTTCACCGCGTTCGTGATGTAGACGTCGTCGCGCGAGAGCTTGATCGACTCCAGCATCTTGGTCAGGAGCTGCCCCGCGCGGCCCACGAACGGCTTGCCCTGCGCGTCCTCGTCCGCGCCCGGTCCTTCCCCGATGACGACGAAGTCCGCCTGCGGATTGCCCGAGCCGAAGACGATCGAGTTGCGCGCCTCGCACAGCTTGCAGCGCCGGCAGCCGGCCAGCGCGCGCTCCTGGGCCGCGAGCGCCTCAGCGAGCGATTGCAGCACGTCCCCCGGGGCGTCGAGCGTCGTCACGCCGAGGTCGCGATGGAAGCGCAGGGTGTCCCCGAGGGCGCCCAGCACGTCCGCCAGCACGAGACGCGGGTCGTCGCGCGTCTGCGGCGTCTCGGGCGGCGACGCGCTCAGCGGGTGACCCGGTCACGCGCGACGGCGCGCAGTGTGAGGGCATGGCTCAGGATCTGGTTGGCCACGTCGGCCTTCGACATCTTCGGGAGCGCCCGCTCGCCGCCCCAGCGGTCGATGAGGAGCACCTCGTTGTCGTCGGCATCGAAGCCGATCCCGGCCTTGCTCACGTCGTTGGCCACGAGCAGGTCGATGCCCTTGCGCGCCAGCTTGGCCTTGGCGCGAGCGGCCACGTCGTGGGTCTCGGCCGCGAAGCCGACCACGAACGCGCCGGTGGACCGCTGGGCGACCTCGTGGAGGATGTCCGGGTTCGGCGCGAGATCGATCGAGAGATCCTGCTTGCCGCTCATCTTCGTCGTGGCGGGATGCTTCGCGCGGTAGTCGCCGACCGCGGCGGCCTTCACCACGATCGTCGCGCGGCCCAGGTGGTGGAGCACGGCCTCGCGCATCTCCTCCGCCGTCTCGACGGGCACGAAGGTGACGCCGGGCGGCGGCGCGATGGCGGTCGGGCCCGAGACGAGGGTCACCTCGGCGCCGCGGCGGCGCGCGGCGGCCGCGATCCGGTATCCCATCTTCCCCGACGAGCGGTTCGAGATGAAGCGCACGGGATCGATGGGTTCGCGCGTGGGACCCGCCGTGACGAGTACGCGATCACCGGCCAGATCCTTGACCGGCGTCAGCACGTCGACGACGGCGGCGACGATCTGGTCCGGCTCCGGCATGCGCCCCTTGCCCACGAGGCCGGAGGCGAGCGGTCCGGCGTCCGGCTCCATCACCGTGACGCCGCGCTCGCGGAGTCGCCCCACGTTGGCCTGGACGGCAGCGTGGTCCCACATCCCGCCGTCCATCGCGGGCGCCATGATCACCGGGCAGCGGGCGGCCAGGAGCAGCGTGCTGAGAAAATCGTCGGCCAGCCCGTGCGCGGCCTTGGCGAGCAGGTTCGCCGTCGCGGGCGCGACCACGAGAGCGTGAGCGCGCTCGGCGAGCGCGACGTGCTCCACCGCGTCGTCGCTCTGAGGGTCGAACAGGTCCGTCAGTACGGGGCGACCGGACAGCGTGCGAAACGTCAACGGTCCCACGAACTCCCGGGCACGCTCGGAGAGGCAGACGGTGACGCGCGCGCCCTGGCGTGTGAGCTCGCGCAGCAGGATCGCCGCCTTGAAGGCGGCGATCGATCCCGTCACCCCGAGGATGAGCTCCCGCCCGTCGAGCATCGCCTCACGCCTTGGCGGACTCGCTCTCGTCCTTGACGCGGAACTCGACCTTGGCCGCGGCGATCTCCTCCAGGGCCGAGCTGGTCGGCTTCTTGTGTCGCGACTCGACGCGCGCGCTGGCGCCGCGGTTGAGCTGGCGCGCACGCTTGGCCGCGAGCACCACGAGGAGGTAGCGGTTCGAGACCTTGCTCAGGGCGTTCTCCAGGGACGGAAATGACATCACTCGGGGACCTCCAGATCGGGAAGTTTGAGGCTGAGCCGTGTGATACGGCACCGCTCGGCCTGGATGATGGCGGCCAGCTGCTCCAGCGCTTCCTTCACGTCCTGATTCACCACCAGGTAGTCGTACATCCGCCACAGGGCGACCTCGTCGCGCGCGCGACGGAGGCGTCGCGCGATCTCGGCCTCGCCGTCCGAGCGGCGCTCGCGCAGCCGCGTCTCCAGCTCGGCCATCGACGGCGCCACGATGAAGACGAGCACCGCTTCGGGATACCGCGACCGCAGCTTCGCCGCGCCCTGCGTGTCGATGTCGAGGAGCAGGTCCTGACCGCGGGCGAGCGCCTCCTCCACGGGACGCGCGCGCGTGCCGTACGAGTTGCCGTGCACGGTGGCCCACTCCGCGAACTCGTCGCGCGCCAGCATGGCCCGGAACTGCGTCTCCGTCACGAAGTGGAAGTCCTGATCCGGGATCTCGCCCGGACGCGGCGCGCGCGTGGTGACCGACACCGAGTAGGCGAGGCCCGACACGCGTTCACGCAGCTCCCGGCACAGCGTCGTCTTACCCGCTCCAGAGGGAGCCGAGACGACGAACAGTGTGCCGCGGCGACTAATCACCCGGATCGCCTCGCTCCGTCAGTCGGGCGGCCAGCGTGGCGGGCTCGAGCGAGGACAGGATGAGGTGATCGCTCTCGGTGACGATCACCGCGCGCGTGCGCCGTCCGTTCGTGGCGTCCACCAGCTTGGCGCTGCCCTTGGCGCCCTCGATGAGCCGTTTGACGGGCAGGGAGTCGAGAGCCACGATGGCCACGATCTGCTCCGCCACCACCACGTTGCCGTGCCCGACGTTGACCAGCCGCGTTGCGCGCCTCGCCACGATCTCCCCGTTCTATTCAAGGTTCTGGACCTGCTCGCGCATCTTCTCCAGGACGCCCTTGGCCGCGATGGCCGCCTGCGACAGCTCGAGGTCGTCGCCCTTGGACGCGGCGGTGTTGATCTCGCGCCCGAGCTCCTGGATCAGGAAGTCGAGCGGACGTCCCACCGCACCGCCCTTGTCGAGCGTGGAGGCGAGCTGATCGAGGTGCGCGCGGAGCCTCGCCAGCTCTTCCGTGACGTCGCTCTTGTCCGCCCAGATCGCGACCTCGGTGATGACACGGCCCTCGTCGACGCGGCCCTCGCCCAGGATCGACAGGATCCGCTCGCGCAGACGCTCCTCGCGACGTGCCACCGACGCCGGCGCGCGCCGCGCGATCGTGTCGACCTCGACGCGCAGCACGCCGGCGAGGCGGCGAAGCTCGGCCGCCAGCGCGTCGCCCTCGGTGGTGCGCCGCACGACCAGCTCGTCGAGCGCGGCGCCGACGGCGTCGCCGATGATCGGCCACACCGCCGCCGACTCGTCGGCCGGCTCGACGTCTTCCATCCGCACGACGCCAGGGCGCTCGAGCAGCCAGGTGAGCGACACGTCTTCCGTCAGGCCGACCTCGCGGCCGACGGCACGCGCCTGTTCCAGGTAATCGCGGGCGAGGGCGGAGTCGACGCGGACGCGCTGGGCCGCGGTGCCGGCCACGGTGGTCATCTGGACCGTGATGTCGACGCGACCGCGCTCGAGACGCGATCCGACGAGCCGTCGGAGGTCCTGCTCGATGCTCGCGAGCCCGCGGGGGAGGCGAAGGGCGATGTCGAGGTGACGATGGTTGACGGAGCGGGCTTCCGCGGTGACCACCATGCCGGCGCGCGACACCTCGCCGCGCCCGAACCCCGTCATGCTGCGAATCAAGGACACCGGCTCGCACGCGGGATCATCAGTGCATGATAGGTAAATTGTCTTTGCATGTCAAAGAGTTGCGCCGGAGACGGAACGGCATGCTAGACTCGGCCGTTCCCACGACGAGGAGGCTCGAATGGTCTGCAGTCGTCGACAATTCCTCGGCACGGCGGGGGCCGCGGTGGTGGCGGCCGGGTGGCCTGCCGCGCTCCGCGCGCAGGGACTGCGCCCCATCACCCTCGCGCACAGCGTCTCGACCTTCGTCTACGGCCAGCACCTGGTCGCCCGCGAGAAGAAGTTCTTCGAGGACGAAGGGGTCACCGTGCCGAACTTCATCGTGCCCGGCGGCGGCGCGAAGGTGGCCCAGGTCGTGGCGGCCGGGCAGGCGATGTTCGCCCTCGGCGACTCGAACCATCCCCTCAAGATCACGGAGAAGGGCAAGGACTGCCTGATGCTCTTCGCCACCGACACGCGGTGCAGCTACGCCAACATCGTGGCGCGCAGGGAGCTGTTCGATCGCGGCGTGAAGTCGGTCGACCGCCTGGCCGACGCCAAGCTGGTGGGGCGCAAGGCCGTCATCGCCGCCACCGCCATCGGGTCGGGGACGCACGTGTACGGCAACTACGTGCTCAAGCAGATCAAGGCCGCAGATGGCAAGCCCGTGAACGACCACGTCGAGTGGGTGGGGGGCGGCGCGTCGAGCACGATGCTGGGCGGACTGAAGGCGGGCAAGTTCGACGCGATCATGGCCGTTCCCGAATGGCAGTGGGCGGCCGAGAGCGAGGGATTCGGCCACCCGATCTTCGACGTGCAGGACGAGAAGGCGTGGAAAGACGTGTTCGGCGGCAACATCCCCACCACCGTCGGCTTCGTGCTGCGCGAGACCATGGAGAAATCGCCCGACCTCGTGCAGGCGTACGTGAACGCGTGCTATCGCGCCCAGCAGTGGATCCGGAAGGCCAAGGACGAGGAGATCGTCGAGGTCATCCACAAGCCGTACATGGAGACGTTCAAGCGCGAGGACGTCCTGCGCGCGGTGAAGTACTACAAGACGATCTTCGACTGGGATCTCGTCGTGGACGAGAAGGACTACGAGAACGGTATCAAGGTGTGGGTCCCGCTCGCGGTCGACAAGCCCGTCCCGTACGCCAAGGTCGCCGACATGTCGTACGTGCGGCGCGCGCACGCCAAGCACAGGTCCTGACCCGCCCCGTCCGCATCGTCGTCTCCGACCTCGTCAAGACGTTCCGTGACGGCGATCGCGAGGTCGCCGCGGTCGACCAGGTCTCCTTCGACATCCTCGACAAGGAATTCATCGCCATCGTCGGGCCGTCCGGGTGCGGCAAGTCGACCATCCTCAACATGATCGGCGGGCTCACCGAACCCAGCGCGGGCCGCATCGAGATCGACGGGCAGCCCGTGCGCGGGACGCCGCGCAACGTCGGCTACGTCTTCCAGAAGGACACCGTGTTCCCCTGGCGCACCGTGAGGCGCAACATCGCCCTCGGTCTCGAGTACGCCGGGATTCGCGGCGACGAGCAGGCGCGTCGCGTGCGGGAGGCCATCGCGCTCGCCGGTCTCGAGGGCTTCGAGGACGCCTTCCCCGCCACGCTGTCGGGCGGCATGCGACAGCGCGCCGCTCTCATGCGCACGCTCGTCGTGGACCCCGAGATCCTGCTCATGGACGAGCCGTTCGGCGCCCTCGACACGCACACCAAGATCAACCTCCACGCCGAGCTGCTGAACCTCTGGGACACGAAGCGTCAGACGGTCGTGTTCATCACGCACGATCTCTCCGAGGCCATCACGCTGGCCGATCGCGTGATCGTGATGACGCGGAGGCCCGGTCGCGTCAAGCTCGTGCACGAGGTCCAGATCGATCGTCCGCGCGACGTGATCGGGCTGCGCGAGTCGGGCGCCTACGCGCGCGAGTACAGCCGGCTCTGGCACGTCCTCGGCGAGGAGTTCGCGCGCGATCGAGCGGCGCTGTGAGCGCCCGTACCTCGATCTGGCTCTGGCGGGCGGCGATCCTGGTCGTGCTCGTCGGCGCGTGGGAGTGGCTGACCGGGATCAAGGCGATCTCGCGGACGCCGGGTCTCTACTGGATCGATCCCTTCTTCATCAGCCGGCCGTCCGTCATCGCGCGACGGTTCGTGCAGCTCTCCTCGCCGGGCGTGCGGCTCAGCCTCGGCCAGATGGCGCTCTCGACCGTGGAGTCCACGCTGTGGGGCTTCCTGGTCGGCGTGTCGACCGGGTTCGTCGCCGGGCTCGTGCTCGGACGCAACGACCGCCTCGCGCGAATCCTCCAGCCGTACATCGTGGCCTTCAACTCGCTCCCGCGCATCGCGCTCGTGCCGCTCATCACGATGATCTTCGGCTTCGGGCTCCTGGCCAAGGTCGTGCTCGCCTGGACGATCGTGTTCTTCATCGTGTTCTTCAACACCTTCCAGGGGGCGCGGGCCGTGGACGTCGATTTCATCCACTCCGCTCGCTTCCTCGGCGCCACGGAAGGCCAGGTGATGCGG
>JBKPPN010000153.1:0-12212 GCA_046733575.1 Candidatus Methylomirabilota bacterium
CGCTCACCTTCGTCACCTTCTTGCCGTCGATCTTGAGCACGGCGACCTTGCCGTTGCCGTTGCCGAACCAGACGCCCTTCGGCGCGGTCCGCCCGCCGAGCAGGATCGCGGCGGCAACCTGTCCCGTCGGGCTGATGACGAAGCCCTCGGGGCCGTCGCCGACCACCACGCGGTCGATCACGCGCGGCGGAGTGGACTCGAGATCGATGACCGACACGGTGTCGACGTGGCCGTCGGGCGAGCCCGAGTTGCCATTGTCGGCGGTGAGCGCGAGCTTGCCGTCCGGCGTGACGCCCACGTTGTACGGCCACAGGCCGGCCGGCAGGTCCTGCTTGGTGTACGTCACCTTCTGATCGGCGATCTCGAGCAGCGCGACCTTGTGGTTCGGGAACTTCACGGCGAGCGCGCGCCGGCCGTCCGGCGTGATGGCGACGGCGGCCACCTGCTCGCCGATCGGCACGTTCTCGACGAGCGTCACGTTCTTGCCCTGGATGGAGAGCACGCTCACCGAGTTGTCGGCGCGGTTGGCGATGAGGGCGAGCGTCCCCGCGCGGTTGATGGCCATCCCGGAGGGCTGCTTGCCCACCTGCACGGTGGCGATCTTGGCCGGCGGCGTCACCGAGAGGTCGATCACGTGCACCTTGTCGTCGGGCACCGGCTTCCACGTCGCGCCGTCCTGCTGCCAGTCCATCGAGTTGGCGACGAGCGCCAGCTTCTCGTCCGGCGTGATGGCGAGGTTGGTGGGCGGACCGAAGATGGAGTTCATCAGCGACAGGTTCGCGACGATGCGCGGCGCCTCGCGGTTGGTGATGTCCACGATCGACACGGAGTCGTGCCCGGGCGGACCGAACACGGGCTTGCCCGCCTCGTCCCACGAGACCTTCTGGTCGTTGCCGATGATCATCAAGTCGGCGGCGAAGGCCGGCCCGGCCACCATGAGGAGGACGACGAGGAGCACCGTGCATCGCAGGTATCGCATGAGTCTCTCCCCCAGGTCGAGCGAACGTGAGCGGCTCGCCTCGGCGCCACGCCGGGCACCGCGATGCTATGGCGCGCCTCCCGGCGGCGTCAACTCGCGAGAGCGGGTGCGGTTCTCGCGCAGTCGCGCACCTGTCGGGGGTTGACAGTTTTCCCTATATCGCCGATTAGTGCCGCCGGCCGCCATCATAGGTGCATCGCGCGACGGGCGGCCGGGCCGTGAACCGCCGCTCGCTGCTATGGAGATCGCCGACGTGGACGATGTCGATTCGGCGTAACGATGCTGCCCCCCGGACCTGCCCGTCGGAGGTCTCGTGAACTGCGCGCAGACGTCGGGACGACCCGTGAAGGGGGTGTAGGGATGCCGTACGGCAACGGCTTCGACGACTACCGCCCCGACGTCCAGCGGCTGTTCCACACCCAGACCGCGACGCTGCCCGCGGAACCCCGACGCGGCGACAGCGCGACCGGACTCGACGCGCTATGGGGCGTGCGCGCCCGCGCGCGACTCTATGCCGTCGGCGTGTTGCGCAAGACGGGCATCCACGCGCGGCTCGTCCACGCGAACATCCGGCTCGACTGGTTCCATGAATTCCAGGACTACTGGGTCGACGCGCTCGGCAACCGACCGCTCAATCCGCACGAGTTCCACTTCCTGCACGGCGTGTATCGCCAGCGCATCGGCGTCCGGGTGGACAATCGCGACGGGTTTCCGCAGCGCCAGGGCTGGGTGGATCCGCGCAGCGTGTACCAGCTGTTCCATCATCAGTATCGGCTCGCGCTGAACCCCTTGCCGGCGCGTCGGTTCGTGCACCTGATTCCCCGCGGCGGCTCCGTCTGCGAATACGGGTGCGGGCTGGCGCCGATCACGACGGGACTCGTTCGCTACTACCGCGACCGCCGGATGCGACTGACGTGCGCGGACGTTCCGAACCTGCTCTTCCACTTCACGCGCTGGCGCTTCCGGTCCCATCCGTTCGTCCGCACACTCGTCATCGACCCGGAGGGCAAGCCCCCCATCGACGAGCCGTACGACCTCATCGTGTCGCTGCAGGCGCTCAAGTACGTCCTCAACCCGATGGCCGTCATCGAGCACCTCGACCGCTTCGTCAAGCCCGGGGGACACCTCGTGTTCGACTACGCGCGCCCCGACGTGCCCGACGACGACACGCGCGTACGACAGCGCATGGAGGCGCTCCGCTACATCGCCGAGCGTTACCGCGTGATCGACGGCGCGATCCCGCTCGACGGCGGCAACGTGCCGCTCACCGTCGTGCAGAGGCTGTAAAGCGCACAACGGCCGGCCAGCGCCCGGCCACGGCGGCACGCCGATTGCGGCCGTGGGCCGCATGGCAACAGAGAGGCTCGCGAACAAGGTCGTCGTCATCACCGGAGCGTCGAGTGGGTTCGGCAAGGGCACCGCGCTCGAGCTCGCGCGGCGGGGCGTCCACGTGGTCGTCGCGGCGAGGCGCGGAGATCTTCTCGAGGACGTCGCGCGCGAGTGCAGCGCGTCGGGTGCGCGCGCCGTCGCCGTGGCGACCGACGTCAGCGTGCCGGCCGACGTGGATCGGCTGGGGCAGCGGGCGCTGGCCGAGTTCGGCCGCCTGGACGTGTGGATCAACAACGCCGGCGTGGGCGCGCTCGGGCGCTTCGAGCGGGTGCCGCTCGCGGATCACGTGCAGGTGATCGCCACCGACCTGCTCGGTACGCTGTACGGCAGCTACTGCGCATACCGGCACTTCCTTGCGCAAGGCTCCGGCATCCTCATCAACATCGCCTCGGAGCTCGGACGGCATACCGTTCCCTACTACGCGTCGTATGCCGCGGCCAAGCACGGCGTGGTCGGTCTCTCGGAGGCGCTGCACCAGGAGATCGATCAGAACGGCATCGAGAACGTCCATGTCTGCCTCGTCATGCCGACGGCGCACGACACGCCGTTCTTCGATCACGCCGCCAACTACACCGGGCACGAAGTCCAGGCGCCCACGCCGCTGCACGACCCCGACAACGTCGTCGAGACGCTGGTCCGGCTGGTCGAGAACCCGAAGGACAAGGAGATCGTCGGGGCCGACGGGGTGATCAAGCTCCTGCTGAAGAATCTCGTGCCGCCCCTCGAGGAGAAGCTGGCGGCCCGCCAGATCCACCGGACGCAGATGGAGAAGGCGCCGCCCGCGCCCGACTCGCCCGGCGCCGTGCGCCGTCCGATCCGCGAGGGACGCGACGTCAGCGGCGGACGGCTGAAGGCGAGCTGACGGCGGCTGCCGTCAGCGAAGCTCCCGGCCCATGAACTCGCGGACGAGCGCGATGCACTTGTCGGTGTCGGCGCTTGCCTGCCCGATGAAGCCGTGCTTGGCGCCGGGGAAGTGCACGCGCTCGATGCGCCCGCCCGCCCTCTCGTACGCGGCGACGAACGCGTCCGTGATCGCGGCGGGCACGTTGTCGTCGTTGCCGGGATGCGCGAGCCACACCGGCGGCAGCGCGCTCGCCTCCTCCGCGCGCAGGATGCGAGTGACGCTCGCGGCCTCCATGTCCGCCTCGCTGGCGAAGAACGCTCGGTGAGACGCGATGAGGCGCGTGGCGTCGAAGCCGGTGCCGTCGTGCTCGCGCCCCTGCACGTAGCGATAGCGCGCCATCGGATCCGCGACCGGATACAGCGCGACCACGAACGCGACGCGGTCGTCGCCGCGCCCTGCGTCCACACCGCCAGCGGGAAGCACCGCGGGCGTCCCGAGGTGTTCCGGCGAGCCCGGTTTCACCCCGAGCAGGAGCGCGAGCTGTCCACCGCTGGACGCGCCGATCAGCCCGATGCGCCGGGGATCGATGCCGAGGCGGCGCGCGTCGGCGCGGGCGTGGCGGACGCCGGCGGCCACGTCGGCGCTCGCCTTCGGATGCTGGTGCTCGGGACCCTGCCGGAAGTCGAGCGAGAGCACGACTAGCCCGCTCGCCGCGAGACCGCGACAGTGCAGCGCCCCGGTGAGGTGATCGCCGCGATTCCACGCGCCGCCGTGCACGTCGACGACGGCGCCCAGCGGCTCACGGATGTCGCCACGCGGCCGGTACAGCCGCGCGATACGATCGCGTCCGTCGGGTCGCGCGAAGACGACGTCACTCTCGTCCACCTCGTACGGTGCCGACAGATCGAACGCGATGCTCATCGTGCCGTCTCCTTCACGGACTCCGCCTGCCGAACAGTCCGGCCGCCACGCGCGCCTCGTAGTAGTGACCGTAGGGGTGCAGGAGCGCCATCTGGGCGAGCAGCCAGGAGCGCTTCCGGTTCGTGGCCCAGAACTCGGTGAGCCACTCCGCGCCCGGCGCCACGACACCCTCGCCGGCACACAGCGTGCGCACGCGATCGCCGTCCGCGACGGCGTCGATGTCCATGCCGCGGAGGGTGGGAATCAGGGCGGTCGTCCGCTCCGTCACGGCGTCCCAGTAGCCGCGCAGCGCGCCGAGGTCGATCGCGGCGCTCAGCGTGTCGACCTCGGCGTCGGTCATTCCGGTGCCGACGTCGCGCCGGCCCGCGCGGAGACGATCGCTCCACGCCTCGTGCACCTGCGGGCGGTCGGCGACGAAACGGTTCACGCCCACGTCCTCGATGCGCGCGGAGTGCCACACCAGCCACGCGACCGGATTGATCCCGGGATGCGCGCGCCCGCGCAGCTCGGCGTCGGACAGGGCCGTGAGGAGATCCTTCGCGAGCGCGCGGTGCGTCTCGTCGTATCGCAGCAGGAAGAAGTCGAGCGCGTCCATGGCGCGGAGTGTACCGGAATCGGCCGACGTCAGGTCTGTCCCACCCACGACGAGTCGGCCACCTCGTGCCATCGCTTCCGGATGGCGTCGAACGTCTTCGACGGCAGCGGTCGCTTCAGCAGCGCGGCGTTCTGCTGCCAGCGCTGCGGCTTCGTCGTGCCCACGATCGCGGTGTGCACGCCGGGTACCGCGAGCGTGAACCGGAGCGCCACGCCGACGGCCGCGTCGCGGTCGCCGTCGAGGAACGGGTAGCCGAGCGTCCGCAGTCGCTCCCAGTACGCGTGGTGGTACGACTCCGACGGCTTGCGCGTGTAGCGCCACGCCACGTTGGCGAGCGGGCGCTTGGCGATCACGCCCATGCGGCGCTTGCGGGCGATCGGGAGCGTCAGGTCGAGCGCTTCCTGATCCGCGATGCTGATCGACGTCTGCAGGGTGTCGAAGCGCCCGGAGTCGACCGCGAACCGCGCCGCGTCGCCGTCGCCGCTGTAGCCGATGTAGCGCGTCATCCCGCGCTCGCGCGCGCGCTCCAGCGCCTCGATGGGGTCGCCTCGCTCGAGCTCGTCGCGCGAGCAGCTGTGCAGCTGCACCAGGTCGACGCGGTCCGTGCGCAGGCGCTTCAGGCTTCGCTCGACGCTGGCCAGGATGCCCTTCACGCTCCAGTCCGGGCGTCCCCAGCCCGCGGCGTGCCCGCACTTGGTGAGGATGTGGAACTCGTTGCGCCGATCGCCGACGGCGCGGCCGATGAGCGTCTCGCCGTCGCCGTAACACTCCGCCGTGTCGATGACGTTCAGCCCCGCGTCGAGCGCGCTGCCGAGCAGTCGCTGCACCGTCGCCACCGGCACGCCTTCGTAGCCGATCTCCGAGCCCCCGAACCCCAGCACGCTCGCCTGGATGTCCGTCCGCCCCAGTCGTCGCCGCTCCATCACGCCTGCCTCCGCCGCCGCGTCAGGGGAACTTCGTGGGCACGTAGCGCACGTCCACGACGTCCTCGTACACGGGCGCCTTCTTGATCAGTCCCGCGAAGACCAGCATCTCACCGATGTTGCTCATCGCCTGACGCGAGATGACGGGCCGGTACGCCTTGATGCCGTCGGCCAGCATCGTGCGCAGCAGCTTCGGATCGATGCCCTCGAAGTACTTCTCGGCCACCTTGAGGGCATCCTCGAAGTTTCTCGGATCGGCCAGGAAGCGGTGCGTGTCCACGATGGCGTCGACCATCCGCTTCACCGTGTCGGGATTGGCCGCGATGTAGTCCTCGCGCGCGGCCATGCTGTTGTAGGCGTACTCGCGCAGCAGCTTCGGGCCCTCGCCCTTGCGGATGTCGACGACGGCCTTCGCGACACCGAAGCCGTGGATGGCCTGAGACTGGATCGGTTCGAAGGCGAGGAAGCCCTGGATGTCGCCCTTCTGCAGCGCGGCCAGCGTGGTGGTGACGCCGCCCGTCGCGATCAGCGTCACGTCGCGGTCGGGATCGAGGCCGGCCTCCTTGCACAGGAAGCGGAGCGTGAAGTCGGTGCTGGCGCCGCGGCCCGTCATCCCGAGCTTGAGACCCTTCAGGTCGCGGATGACGTCGGGATAGCCCTTCGCCGCGCTCGGCAGGTTGACCTCCTTGCGGACGATCAGCGTGTAGGGCGAGTCCTGCAGGTTCGCCACGATGGCCTTGAGCTTCATGCCCTGGTCGCGTACCTGCACCACGTGCTCGGTGGCGACGGCGCCGAACTCCACCGAGCCGGAGACGATCGCCATCGTGGTCTCCGCGCCGCTCGACAGATAGATCAGCCTGGCGTCCAGACCGTGCTGGGCGAAGATGCCGCGCCCCTCGGCCACGTACGGCGCGAAGTACACGAAGGCCGAGCGCAGCACCGAGATCTTCACCGGCGTCTTCGCCTGCGCCGCCACCGGCGCCCGCATCGTGGCCACGACCGCCGCGCCGAACAGCGCCCCGAGCAGTGCGAGCGTCCACCATCGTCGTCGCATGCGTCGTCCCTTTCCGCTCACGCGCCGGGGATCTGAGGTCGCCAGTGCAACAGGCGCTTCTCGGCCGCCTTCATGACCTCGTTGAGGAGCGTGGCGATGAGCATCAGGATGATGAGTGCACTGAACACGCCCGTCGTGTTGAACACGCCGGCCGCGTGCGAGATGCGAAAGCCCAGGCCAGCCTGGGCCACGATCACCTCGCCCACGACGGCGCCGATCAGCGCGTAGGCGAGCCCGAGCCGCAGGCCCGCGAAGATCCACGGAATGCTGGCGGGCAGGATGATCTTCGTCGTGACCTGCCGCCGCGACGCGCCGAGCAGCCGGGCGATGATCACGAGGTCCTGGTCGACGTTCCGCGCGCCGGCGTAGGTGTTCACGAGCAGGATGAACACCACGAGCGAGAACGCGAGCACGACCTTCGCCGTCAGGCCGATGCCGAACCACAGGATGAAGAGCGGGGCGAGCGCCACCCGCGGCAGGCTGTTGAGCGCGGTCACGTAGGGATCGACGACGCGCGCGAGGCCGTCGGAGCGGGCGAGGAGAAACCCGGCCGCGATGCCCAGCACGGCGCCCGTGACGAAGCCGAGAAACGCCTCGTAGAGCGTGATGCCGATGTGCAGGAAGACCTCGCCGGTGGCGAACTGCCGCACGATGTCGGCCACGATGCGTCCCGGGCTCGACACCCAGAACGGGTTGATGACCTCGAACCGCGTGGCGAGATCCCACGCCCCGCCGATGACCACCAGGAGCGCGAGCCGCCACGCCCACGTCGCCATCACCGCTCCCGCTGCTCGCGCACGACCTCGTAGCGCAGGTCGTCCCACAGTCGATCGTAGAGCTGCTGGAAGCGCGGCCCGAACCGTCCACTCGTCACGGAGCGCGGACGGGGCAGGTCGATGTCGACGACCGACTTGATCCGTCCCGGCCGGGCCGCGAACACCACGACGCGGTCGGCCCTCGCGATGGCCTCGAACAGATCGTGCGTGACGAACACCACCGTGCTGCGACGCCGCTCCCAGATGCGCAGGAACTCATCCTCGAGCACCAGCTTCGTCTGCGCGTCCAGCGCGCCGAACGGCTCGTCCATCAAGAGGATGTCGGGATCGACGGCCAGCGTGCGCGCGATGGCGACGCGCTGTCGCATGCCCTGCGAGAGCTGGCTCGGGTAGCTCGACTCGAAGCCGTCGAGCCCGACCAGGCGCAGCAACTCGCGCGCGCGCTCGCCGCGCTCGGTCGCGCCGACGCCGCGCACCTCGAGACCGAACTCGACGTTCGCCTGGGTCGTCCGCCAGGGCAGGAGCGCGTCGCGCGCGAACATGTAGCCGATGCGGGGGTTCAGGCCGGCCACCGCCGCGCCGTCGACGATGGCGCGGCCTCCGGTGGGTGGAAAGAGTCCGGACACCACGTTGAGGAGCGTCGACTTCCCGCAGCCGCTCGGGCCCACGATGGCCACGAACTCGCCCTCCGCCACGTCCAGCGTCACGTCGTCGAGGGCGAGCACGTCGCGTCCGTCGATGGTGAAGGTATGGGACAGGTTCGCGATGGCGATCTTCGCGGACGTCATGCGCGGGCCGCGCGATGATACCACCCGCGAGACGCTCGCTCCGGCGCGGCCGCCCGCGCTAGAATCGCGCGTCCAATCTCTCGCGGAGGTCAGGCACCGTGCAGCAGCGAACCCTCGGGAAGAACGGCCTCACGGTCTCGGCCATCGGGCTGGGATGCATGTCGATGTCGAACGTCTACGGCAAGGCGGACGACGCGCAGTCCATCGCCACGCTCGACCACGCCCTCGACCGCGGCATGAACTTTCTCGACTCCTCCGATCTCTACGGCTGGGGTCAGGGCGAGGAGCTGCTCGCGCAGGTGCTCCGCCGGCGTCGCCGCGAGATCGTGCTCGCCACGAAGTTCGGGCAAGTGCGTCTGCCCGACGGCAAGCAGGGCGTCAACGGCCGTCCCGAGTACGTGGCCCAGGCGTGCGACGCCAGTCTCAAGCGGCTCGGCGTCGACGTGATCGATCTCTACTTCCAGCACCGCGTCGATCCCGGCGTGCCCATCGAGGACACCGTCGGCGCGATGGCGCGACTCGTCGAGGGCGGCAAGGTGCGCTTCCTCGGCCTCTGCGAGGCCGCGCCGGCGACGGTGCGACGCGCGGCATCGGTCCATCCGATCGTCGCGCTGCAGAGCGAGTACTCGCTGCTCTACCGGAAGGAAGCGGAGGAGACGCTGCCCACGCTGCGCGAGCTCGGCATCGGCTTCGTCGCCTACTCCCCGCTCGGCCGGAGCCTGCTCACGGGCAGCGTGCACAGCGCGAGCGACATCCCGGCCGACGACCGGCGTCGGGATCATCCGCGCTTCAAGGACGAGAACCTGACCAAGAACGTGGCGCTCGTGCAGCGCGTGGAGGCGATGGCGAAGCAGAGGGGCTGCACGCCCGCGCAGCTCGCCCTGGCCTGGCTCCTCGCGCGGGGCGAGGACATCGTTCCCATCCCCGGTACCAAGCGCAAGGAGCGCGTGGACGAGAACCTGGGCGCCCTCGACGTGGCGCTCAGCGCCGCGGAGGTCCGCGAGCTCGCGGACGCCGTCCCCGTCGGCGCCGCGGCGGGAACGCGCTACCCCGAACCCGCGATGAAGGGCGTGTTCATCTAGCATGCAGAACGACGATCTCTGCTTCACGCCCGCGACCGACCTCGCCGCCGCCATCCGTGCGCGCAAGCTGTCGCCCGTCGAGCTCACCGAGGCCCTGCTCGCGCGGATCGATGCCGTCAATCCGCGTGTCAACGCGTACTGCACGGTGGCGGCCGACCGCGCGCGGACCGAGGCGCGCGCGGCGGAGTCGGCCGTCATGACCGGCGCCCCGCTGGGCCCGCTCCACGGCGTGCCGGTCTCGTTCAAGGACCTGACGCCGACGGCGGGCATCCGGACGACCTTCGCGTCGCTCGCCTTCGAGCATCACGTGCCCGCCGAGGACGCGCTGACCGTCACGCGGACGCGGGCGGCCGGCGCGGTGGTGATCGGCAAGACGAACACGCCGGAGTTCGGCTGCAAGGGCGTCACCGACAACCGGATCTTCGGCCACACCCGGAACCCGTGGAACCTCGGGATGAACGCCGGCGGCTCCAGCGGCGGCGCGGCGGCGGCCGTCGCGGCGGGGATCTCGCCGATCGCCGAGGGGAGCGACCTCGCCGGCTCGATTCGCATTCCGTCCGCGGTGTGCGGGGTGGTGGGGCTCAAGCCGAGCCTCGGTCGCGTCGCCAACGTGCCGGCCCTGAACGCGTGGACGGGCTTCTCCATCCACGGGCCCATCGCACGCACCGTGCGCGACGCCGCGCTGTTCCTGTCGGTCATCGCGGGGCCCGACGAGCGCGATCCGCAGTCGCTCCCGTCGACGGGCGAGGACTTCGCGCGCGCGGCCGACGGCGGCGTCCGCGGCCTGCGCGTCGGCTTCAGCGTCGACCTCGGCTACGCGGCCGTCGACCCCGAAGTGCGACGGCTCGTCGAGGCGGCGGCGAAGACGCTGGCGACGGTCGGCTGCGTGGTCGAGGACGCGCATCCCGGCTTCGCCAATCCGCGCACGCTGTTCATCGAGCTCACCGCGCCGTACCGCGCCGCCGCCATGCAGCCACTCGTCGCGCGCTGGCGCGACCAGATGGACCCTGCCATCACGTCGCGGCTCGACTCCGCCACCGCCATGACGGCGGTCGACTTCGAGAAGGCGCAGCACCGGCGCACCGAGATGTGGCAGACGCTGGCGCGCTTCTTCGAGCGCCACGACGTGCTCGTCACGCCCACCACGTCGGTGCCCGCGTTCCCGATCGGCGTCTTCTTCCCCGACGAGATCGCGGGCCGCAAGCTCGAGAACCAGCTCGACTGGTTCCCGTTCACCTACCCGTTCAACATCACGGGCAGCCCCGCCATCTCCGTGCCGTGTGGGTTCACGGCGGACGGCCTGCCCGTCGGCCTGCAGATCGTCGGGCGGCGCTTCGCCGACGCGACGGTGCTGCGCGTCGCGGCGGCGTACGAGGCGGCCGCGCCGTGGATCGATCGTCGACCCGCGCTGTAGCGAGCCACTGGAGGAGCCCGCCATGAAGATCACGCACGCCACCACGCGCATTCTTCGCACGCCCGCCGACAACCCGCTCGTCGTCGGCCTCCCCGCCCCGACGGACACGCGCGAGTTCGTCACGCTGGAGCTCGGCACGGATCAGGGACTCGTCGGGATCGGCGTGACGTTCTTCGGCGGCGCGCTGACGGCCGCCCTTCGCGCCGCCGTCGACGGCCTGGCCGCCCTGTGCATCGGCGACGATCCCACGCGTGTCGAGGCCGTCGCGGCGAAGTGCCGGCGCGCGGCGGGCAGCTCGGGTCCGGGCGGCATCTTCTCGCTCGCCCTCGCCGCCCTCGACATGGCGTGCTGGGACCTCAAGGGCAAGGCCGTCGGCCAGTCCGTGTGCGCGCTGCTCGGCGGCCTGCGCGACCGCGTGCCCACGTACGCCAGCGGCGCGCTCATGCGCCCGCATCCGGTCGACTACCTCGCCAAGGCCGGCCCGCGTCTGCGCGACATGGGCTTCCGGCAGATGAAGATGCAATGCGGCAGCGAGCCCAGCGCGGCAGCGTCCGTCGAGCGCGTGCGCGTGATGCGCGAGTCGATCGGTCCCGACGTCGACCTGATGTGCGACATCAACCAGCTCTGGAGCGTGAACGAGGCCATCGAGATCGGCCGTCGCGTGGAGCCGTATCACCTGTTCTGGCTCGAGGACCCCACCGCGCACGACGACTTCGCGGGGCTGGCGCGCATCGCCGATGCGCTCACCACGCCCATCGCGGCGGGCGAGTACCACTACGGCATCGTGCCCTTCCGCCACATGCTGGAGGCGCGCTCCATCGACATCGTGATGATCGACCTGCTCCGCGCGGGCGGGATCACGCAGTGGATGAAGATCGCGGGCATGGCCGAGGCGTTCAACCTCCCTGTGGTCAGCCACCTCGTGCCCGAGATCCACGTGCAGTTGATCGCGGCCATTCCCAACGGGCTGACCGTCGAGTACATGCCGTGGACGCTCGCCCTCTTCGAGGAGACGCCCGCCCTGGAGCACGGTCAGCTCGTGGTGCCGACGAAGCCGGGCCTCGGCCTCGCCTTCGACAAGGCCGCGATCAGCCGCTACCAGGTGGCCTGAGCGCCCTCAGATTCCGCCCGTCACGTCGATGGTGACGCCGGTCACGAAGTCGGCGTCCGCGGAGGCGAGGAAGCAGATCACGCGCGCCTGATCGGGTGCCTCCGCGATGCGACGGAGCGGCGTGCGCTGGATCTCCTCGGCCCTGGCCTCGGCCGACCGCTTCTCCCAGTGCGGCCGGATCCGCTCGGTCAGCGTGATGCTGGGCGCGATGGCGTTGACGTTCACGCCGAACGGCCCGAGCTCGAGGGCGAGCTTGCGCGTGAACGCGATGATGCCGCCCTTGGCCGCCGCATAGGCGCCGCTCGACGTGGGACTGATGCCGCGTCCCGCGATCGA
>JBKPPN010000154.1:0-6212 GCA_046733575.1 Candidatus Methylomirabilota bacterium
GGTACGTGGCGGTCGAGATCGCGCTCGCCTCGAGCTCGCCCGCGCGTGCCCGCCGATTCAGGAGCTCGATCTCCTCGGCCACGAGCTGGACCTCGAGCCCCGGCGTGGCAATCTTCCCCGCGCCCAGCGCGTAGAACATGAAGGCATCGTCGGGATCCGCGCTGTAGCCGAAGCGGATCTTCATGGAGCGGTGACGGCGATGATCAGGACGATGGCGCGACGTTACCGGCTCGCGTCGGCGAAGCCGAGCGCGAAGTCGCCCGCGCGGATGGCGCGGATGATGGCGTCGCGGTCGCGTGCAGCGTCGACCTCGATCCACGCGCGGCCGAAGTGCACGGGCTTGTGCGCGTCGTCGGTAGCGATCTTGGCCACGGGAATCTCGTCGGTGCCATAGACGGGCCGGTAGAGGCCCGTGTCGGTGACCTCGACCGCTTCGATCGGCCAGCCATCGCGACGGATGCGACGGATACGACCGATCGTCTCCGCGACGGACAGCTTGTAGCGGGCGGGATGGTTCAGCACGTAGAGGGTCTCGCGCTCGCCCACCACCTTGCCGACGTGCTGGGAGAGCGGCTCGTGGTTGAGCTCGATGCCGTGGAACAGCAGGAGGTGTGACGAGAGACGGCGCAGCATCGGCCAGTACTCGGTCTCGTCGACGCGATCGACGTGATCGGTGATGGCGAGAAAGTCGTAGCCCAGCGCCTCGTAGTCCGCGATGAGCGCTTCCGGAGCGCGCACGCCGTCCGAGAACGTGGTGTGCGCGTGGAGGTTACCGCGAAGCGGCATGGACCAGACCCGCGCGCGTCAGCGGGCGGGCGCGGGACGCAGCGACGCCGGACGGGCGGGTGGGCCGCCCCACACGATCGAGAACCCGAAGCCGAGGTGGCCGTTGATCTCGCGGTACCCGATGATCGAGGGACCGACGGGCGTGTTGGGCGACGTCCATCCCGAGAGGCCGTACTGCCCCGACGACGCGTCGTTCTCGAAGGAGCCCGTGAACGGCTCGATGAAGGCGGGATCGTGCTCGACACGCACGTCGTGACGATAGGTGCCGGATTCCGGAGGTCGCGTCTGCTCGTAGTGCAGCGGAGGCGCGATGACCTTGGCGCCCTCGGGCTTGCCCTCCGGCGTGGTCTGGATCTGGACGTCGGGAGCCGGCGTGCCGGCCGGCGGGGGCGTCGCGGCTGGTGTCTGCGCCGTCGCGGACGTCGCGACGAGGACGAGCGCTGCGCCGAGGGCCGACACGGCGGCCAGACGTTTCATGCCGCCATTGTACCTCCCGCCCGGACGGCGGCGCCCCTCGAATCGTCGCTCAGGACGCTGACTGCGGCTGCTCGTCGTCGTCGTGCTGCTCGTCGTGCGGCGGCGGGGGCTCCGCGACGTTGCCGTTGCGCTCGCAGGACCGGATCGCCGTCACCGAGCGCCCGGTCGCGTCCACGACGTCGAACTGCTCCGCGACGCCGGCCGCGAGCATCTGCTGGACCAGCTCCTCGCGCTCGTGACCCGCGGGCGGAAGCTGGTGGGACTTCCAGCGCGTGACGAAGTAGCCCCGGCTCACGTGGGGCAGCCGCGCCTCCGCCCGCTGCAGCTCGGCCACGGCGCGGTCGAGCGTGAACTCCGCCGGCGAGGCGACGTTGAAGGAGCGGAGCGCGGCCAGCGGGCGTACCGGGGGACGGCCGTCGGTGCGCGGCGCGGCGAAGCCGCGGTCGGCGTGACGCGCGCGCTCGGCGCGGAAGGTACCGAGGCCCTCGCTCAGGTGGAGGTGACCGAAGCACTTCACGCGGAGCGCGATCGAGAGGTCGTCGGCCGACCACGTGGCGACCCAGACACGACGGCCCAGGAGGCTGACCGCCTCGACGGCGGGGACGAAGTCGTCGTCACCGGAGACGAGGACGGCGGTGTCGAAGGCGCCGATCGCCGCGAAGTGGCACATGTCGGCGACCAGGCGCGTGTCGACGCGCTTTTCCGTCGTGTAGTCGTAGTCCGCGCCGCACGCGGGACACCGACCACTTCGCCGCACGCGCGGCTCCCGCTTCACGAAGTACCCGGGCCGGAGCTCGAGGCCCTTGAGAAACGCTTCCACGAGCGCGGGCGCGCCCGCGGAGACTCCCACGTAGTAGTACGCGCCCTCGAACGACGCGGTGGGGCCGCCGACGGCCTGCGTGATCCACACGGCCAGCCGGTCGTAGTCGACGCGGAGGTTCTCGTCATAGCGAAGGAGCGAGCGGTAGAAGTTCTGACCATCAATAAAAATGCAAACCTTCATTGCGCCCCACTCCACGAAAATTTGTCAGAGCATACCACGCGCATTTTGCGTAGCTCTCAACATGAGCGGCTCGACGCCGCCCGGAGGCCCCGGGTTGGCAAGCGCGGCGCCTCGGTGGCGCGGCTCGGCGTGTCACGGATGCGCTGTACCGGACGGTCCGACCGCCGCTCCGTGTGCAAGTCGCCTTGACCTGCCTGCGGTTCGTTTGTAACGTGCGGGCGTACCTCGCAGTCGGGTCAGGCGCGTAGCTCAGTGGAAGAGCGCCGCTCTCACACAGCGGAGGTCGGCGGTTCAAAACCGCCCGCGCCTACCACCTGCTCGAGCCGATCGGAGACCGGTCCAGGACCAGCATCGTGGGACGACGTGACCAGCTGCCCGGCGACGCTCTGATCGGTGTTCACGCCCTCGTGGTCGACGATGACGCCGACGCGCGCGACCTCATCGTCACGGTTCTCGAGTACTGCGGCGCGCTCGTCACCCCCGTCACCTCGGCGTCGGCCGCCCTCGAGACGCTGAGCCGCATCACCCCCGACATCGTTCTGGCGGACGTCTCGCTGCCACACCGCGACGGCTACTGGCTCATCCAGCAGCTGCGCGCGCTGCCCCACGACGGCGGCGGGACCATCGCCGCCATCGCGATCTCGGGTCGCGGCTCGCCCCACCCGCCCGACCGCGCGCTTGCCGCCGGCTACCAGGGTCACCTGCGCAAGCCCATCGATCCCTGGGAGATGTGCCGCCTCGTCGCGACGCTCGTCGGTCGGCGCTGAGCCCCCGCGCGTCACGTCACCAGGGCCAGGAACGCCCCCACGACATCCCTCGCCAGCGCCGCCGCGGACGCCGTGCGCACGAGGTCGTGGCCGCCGCCTTCGACGGACACGACCGCCGTCGGCCCGCCGATGCGACCGCGCGCGGCCTCCAGCTCGCCGACGGTGGCGAACGCGTCGCGAGTGCCGTGCACGAACAGCACCGGACATCGCAGCGCGGCGAAGTGCTCCGATCGCGGCGCAGCCGAGCGACGCGGCGGATGAAGCGGATACGACGACAGGAGCAGACCCGCGACGAGATCGGGCCGCTCCGCGGCGAGGAGACTCGCCTGCCTGCCGCCATACGAGTGACCGCCGGCGAAGATACGTCCCGCCGTGCGCGCGCGCAGCACGTCGACGGCGCGGGCGAGTCCCGCACGATCGCGCGTCGCGCTGCCGGGTCCCGGCGGTCCGGTCGCGCGCGCCTGGCGAAACGGCAGATCGCAGCGCAGCGCCGTGACGCCACGCTCCGCGAACGCGCGCGCGAGGGCGACGAGCACGGGCGCGTGCTGATCACCGCCCGCGCCGTGGGCGAGGACGACCCCGTCACCGCGCGCGTCGTCCGCCTCGTGCAGCGTGCCACGCACCAGAGGGATCGCGCTGTCGTCGAGCAGGGGGACGGGAGCGGGCGGCACGAGCGCGCATGATAAGACCGGTACGGCCGGTTGCTGCGGAGAAACTGCTAGAGTCGGAAGGAGATGACGCGCGCGCTCATCCTGACCGCGAGCTACGGCTCCGGGCACAACACCGCCGCGCAGAGCCTGGCGCGCGCGTTCGAGGCCCAGGGCGTCGAGACGGTCGTCGTCGATCACTTCCGCGACCTCGTGCATCCGCTCTTCGAGCGCGCCACGCGCGGCCTGTACTACGCGATGATCCGTCGTGCCCCCGTGCTGTGGGGGCTCGCGTACGCGGTGGGCGACACGATGAGCAGCGACGCGATCGGCACGTGCGGGGTCACCCGGCTGGGCGGTCCGCGCCTCCGTCGCCTCATCGCCACGCTCGCTCCCGACGTGGTGGTCACCGTCCATCCGACCCCTGCGGTCGTCATGTCGATGCTGGCCGAGGACGGCCAGCGCGTCCCGCCCCACACGACGGTGGTGACGGACTTCGTCGCGCACAGCCAGTGGATGGCGCCACGCATCGACCGTTACTGCGTGGCCGCCGACGAGGTGCGCCACCAGTACGTCGCCCGCGGCATTCCCGCCGAGCGCATCGTGGTCACCGGAGTTCCGCTCCGGCCGGAGTTCGAAGACACGATCGACGCGGGCGAGGCGCGGGCGGCCTTCGGCCTGTCGGCGGGCGCGCCGGTCGTGCTCGGCATGGCGGGCTCGCACGGGACGTTCGGCCGCCTTCCCGACGTCGCCCGCGCGCTCGTCCTGAGCCGCCATCGCCTCCAGGGCGTGGTGGTCACCGGCACCGATCCGACTCTGGCCCGTCGACTCCGCACGCTCACCGCGAATACCGGCGTGCGCACGGTTCCCTACGTGACGGACATCCGTCGCCTCATGGCCGCGGCGGACCTGCTCGTCACCAAGGCCGGAGGGATGACGCTCGCCGAGAGCCTGGCTGCGGAGCTGCCCGTCCTGACGTACGGCTCGATCGCGGGACAGGAGCGCAGCAACGAGCTGTTCGCGTCGCGCGCCGGCATCGCGCTCGTCGCGCGTTCGCGCCGCGAGCTCACGCAGCTGCTCAACCTCGCCCTCGACTCACCCGGCCTGCTCGCGGAGCTGCGCGAGCGCATGCGTCGCCTGAAACGTCCGGACGCGAGTCACCGGATCGTGAGCACGATCCTCGCGGAGGACGTGCGCCGCGCGACACGGCGCGCGGAACGGACGTGATCGGGCGCGCCCTCGTGGCGGGCGCCAGCGCGGCGTGGGCCGGCTACGCGCTCCTGCCTCACCTCTTCACCCCGTTCGTGGCGTCGCGCGGCCCGCGCACCCAGCGGCGGCTCGCCCTGACCTTCGACGACGGCCCGGATCCCGTCTGGACTCCGCGCGTGCTCGACATGCTGGCCCGCCACGACGTGCGCGCCACGTTCTTCGTGGTGGGCGAGCGCGCCGCGCGCGCGGCCACCGTGCTCCACGCCATCGCGGAGGCCGGTCACGAGGTGGCGAGCCACGGGTGGTCGCACACGAGCCTCTGGCTGTGCGGACCCCGACGCACCGATCGCGAGGTGGCGCGCACCCACGCCCTCATCGCCGACGTCACGGGCCGCCCGCCGCGGCACTTCCGTCCCGCCTGGGGCATGGTCAACGCCGCGCTGTTCGCGGCGCTCGGACGTCACGACGAGCGCTGCGTCTTGTGGTCGATCCAGCCCGAGGCGTTGCGGCCGGCAACCGCGGAGCAGCAGTGCGCGCGCGTGCTGCGCGAAGCGCATCCCGGCGCCATCGTCGATCTCCACGACGCGGAGGGCACGCCGCGCGCGCCGGAACGCCTCGTCGAGATGCTGCCGCCCACCATCGCGGGACTCCGCGACGCCGGCTACGGCTTCGCGACGGTGGCGGAGCTGCTCACGCCGCAGCGCCCCGGGCTCACGTAGAGCCGGCGCTCGCCGTCGCGCGCCACGAGGCGCGTGCCGGGCAGCGTCGCCACCACGCTCTGCCGCGGATCGCGCGTCGTGACCGTCCACACGCAGGGCGACTCCGCCCAGCGCTCACGCAGCGTTGCGGCGTCCCAGAACCGGCTCGTGGCGTCCGGCAACGTCGCCCCGAACGCCAGGACACTGCGGCGGCCGTCCACGATGACGGGCCGCCGTCCCGAGTACCACTCCAGCGCCCCGGAGTTCTCCAGCGGCCCCTCGTGCGCCACGACGTCGCGCGCGCCGGCGCGACGCGCGACCTCGCTGCCCAGCTCTCGCACGGCGCGGTGAGACGACACCAGCGTCAGCCCGCGCGCGACGACGGGCATCAGGGCCAGCATCGCGACGACGATCGGGAGCGCCCCGACGACCCCCGCGCGCGCTCGCCCGAGCGCCACCGCCGCGGCGAGCACGGTCCCTGCGCCGAGCACGAGGCCGGCCTGGCCGAGCAAGCGGGCGAGCGCCGGCCACGGCGGGAGCGGACTCTCGGCCCCGGCGAATGCCATCTTGCGACTGGCTGCGTCGGTCGTCTCCATCACGGCACCCATGAAGACCGAGCCGTCGC
>JBKPPN010000155.1:0-6581 GCA_046733575.1 Candidatus Methylomirabilota bacterium
CGGAGATGTGTATAAGAGACAGCGCCGCGACCGCCCGCTGCCGGTCGCTCGGGCTCTCCAGCCGGGCTCGGGCCGCGTGATCCCCGCGCGCGCCGACGCACTCACGCCCGCCCCCCGGCCGGCCCGGCGACGCGCCACACCAGCCACCGCGCGAGCGCGTTCACGACGAGCGTGATGGCGAACAGCGCGAACCCGACGGCCAGGAGCGCCGAGAGGTGGATGTCGGCCGACGCCTCGGTGAACTCGTTCGCGATGAGCGACGCCATCGTGTAGCCCGGCGCGAAGAGCGAGGCCGAGATGTCGTGGCGGTTCCCGATCACCATCGTGACCGCCATCGTCTCGCCGAGCGCGCGGCCCAGGCCCAGGATGATGCCGCCGATGATCCCGGACCGCGCGTACGGGATGACCGCGCCGCGGATCATCTCCCACCGTGTGGCGCCGAGGGCGAGCGCCGCCTCACGCTGCGAGCGCGGGACGGCGAGCAGCACCTCGCGCGAGACGGCCGCGATGTAGGGCAATACCATAATCGCGAGGATGAGCCCCGCGGCGAGCACGCTGTTCCCGTACATCGGCCCGGAGAAGAGCGGGGTCGCGCCGAGGTGGAGCGTGTCGCGGAGGAACGGCGCCACGTGCTGCCGGAGCAGCGGCACGAGCACGAAGATTCCCCAGAGCCCGTAGACCACGCTCGGGATGGCGGCGAGGAGGTCCACGAGGAACGCCACGGGCTGCCGGAGCCAGCGGGGCGCGAACTCGGAGAGGAACAGCGCCGAGCCGATGGCCAGCGGCGTCGCGATGAGCAGAGCGAGCGCCGACGTGACGACGGTGCCGTAGATGGCCGGCGCGGCGCCGAACTCGCCCGCCACCGGGTTCCACGCGCTCGACGAGAGGAACGCCAGCCCGAAGTGCCGAAACGCCGGCCACCCGGCCCTGCCGACCTCTACGGCGATGAACACCAGGAGGAGCGGGACGCAGAGCGCGAACAGCGTGATCGCGGCCGCGTAGACGCGGTCGCCAACGGCGGCCCCCTCGATGCGCGCGCGGACGGCCTCGGCCCGCGCGCGCAGCTCAGCGGTGGGTGCCGTCATGCTGGATGCCGGCGCCGCTTCAGGCGCCCGCGCCCAACCGGATCGTCGCCAGCCGCTGGTCGAGCTGGGTGGCGATCTGGCCCGGCAGCGGCGCGTAGTCGAGCGACGGCGCCGACCGCTGCCCGTCGTGCAGCGCCCAGCGCAGGAAGTCCACGAGCTTCTTCCCCTTGTCCGCGTCAGCCTGATGCTGGTACACGAGGATCCAGGTGAACGACGAGATCGGATAGGACTGTGCGCCCGGCGCGTTCGCGATCGACACGCGGTAGTCGGTGGTCGCGGGAAGCGTCCCTGCCGCGCCGGCCGCCGCCGCCGTGACCGACTCGATTGACGGAGCGACGAAGCTACCCGCCTGGTTGCGCACCGACGCGAACGGGAGCCGGTTCTGCCGCGCGTAGGCGAGCTCGGTGTAACCGAGGGCGCCCGGCGTCTGCTTCACCTGTCCCGCGACGCCCTCGTTCCCTTTGGCGCCGAGCCCGGTCGGCCACTGCACCTCCTTCCCCTTGCCGGGACCCGACTTCCACGCCGGGCTCACGGCCGAGAGGTAGTCGGTGAACACGTAGGTCGTGCCGCTGCCGTCGGACCGGTGCACGACCAGGATGTCGCTGGCCGGCAGCTTCACGCCGTTGTTGAGCGACGCGATGCGCGGGTCGTTCCACTTCGTGATCTTGCCCAGGAAGATGTCCGCGATCACGTCGCCGGTGAGCTTGAGCGGCGCGGCGAGGTCCGGGACGTTGTACGTCAGCACCACGGCGCCGAGCACGGTCGGGATGTGCAGCACCGGCCCGCCCTTCGCCTTCGCCATCTCGTCGTCGCTCATCGGACTGTCGGAGGCGCCGAAGTCGACGGTCCCCTCGGAGAGCTGGCGGATCCCGCCGCCGGAGCCGATGGACTGATAGTTGATCTTGATCCCGGTCTGCTGCGCGTAGTCCGAGAACCACTTGCTGTAGATGGGATACGGGAACGTCGCGCCGGCTCCGGTGAGGGCCACGCCTGACGAGGCGGGCTTCGCGCCCGCCGTGTCGCCCGCGGCGCGCGTATCGCCGGTGCTGCACCCCGCGAGCACGAGCGCGGCCGCGGCCGCTGCGCACCAACGCATCACGGTGATCTCCTGGTCGGGTGAATGTGAGTGTGCACGAAAGCGAGGATCGCCGCCGAGCGCCGAGCGCGTGCCGCGCGTAACGACATCGTCACGACGTGCAGCGCCTCAGAAGTTCGCCACCACGTGCAGGAAGTACGTCTTGAGCGGCGCCGATGGATCGCCGCTCCGCGGCAGCTGCTCCTGGTAGTCGAGCGACAGCGACGCGCGCTTGCTCAGGTCCCAGAGCAGCCCCGCGATCACGAGCCGGACCTCGCGCCCAACGTCGGTGTTGGGCTTCACGCCGTCCCACCGGAACAGGAGGCCGAGCGGGATGCGCGACGTGCTGTCCGCGAGCTCGAAGGGGCGCACGATCGCGAACGCCGAGGCGATGCGGCCGGCCGTGTCCACGACTGCGCGCGGCGACGCGGCGGTGTTGTTCCCCATCTCCCCTTCGTCCTTGCGCTCGTCGTACTCGGCGCCGAGCGTGAGCCGGCGGTCGCGCAGCCCGGCGAAGAGCCCCCACCGGTCGCGCCGGAGCGACTCGCCCACCGGCCCCGCCTGCCCGGCGCCGCCGGCGACGAACCGGCTCGCGAGCGCTCCCTTGTAGCCCCACGCGGTGAGGGCGAGCGTTTTCGCGAGCGCGCTCGAGCTGTTCCCGAGCGGCGTGATCGTCAGGCGCGCCGCGTAATCCTTGAACCGGTCTGTCTCGCGCGACGTGTACCCGGGTCCGTTGGTGACCGTCGTGTAGATCTCGCCCAGCTTTCGGGGCAGCGTGAGCTGTACCGCACCGCCCATGTCGGCCGAGGAGAAGAAGCCGAAACGCTCGGTCGGCACCTGCGAGATCCAGCGCGGCCAGAACTGCTCCTCGTGGTCGATCACGACCGTGTGCAGCATCCCGAGTCGCGCGAGCCCGCCGAGGCGCGCGGGGGAATTCCCCGCGCGTAGGAAGTCGTACTGCAGGAACGCGTACTTCGCGCGCACCGTCCAGCCGCGGTAGTAGGCGTCGTTCGGGCTCGTCTGCTGCTGGAACACGTCGGCCGTGACGCGTACGCTCACGCGGTCGCCTGCGGGCGCCCGGAAGGTGAGGTACGCGCGCTCGAGGTCGAAGCGGTTCGCGCTACTGCTGGGGCGATCGACGCGATACTGGTAGTTCGCGAAGAGCACGCCGGAGAAGTCGAGCGAGGGGCGCGGCGGCTCGGGCGCTTTCTTCGTGGTGTCGGGCGTCTGCGCGCGGGCGGCGGCAGGGCCGAGAAGCGCCGCAACAACGAGAGCGTGTCGAATGCGACGAAGAGCTGGAGTCATGGGCCTCTGAGTGTGAGTGGAGCGCGTGCTCGCACTGCCCGCAGGATGGCCCACGACGGCCACGGTGCGGACACGCGGACGTCACGGTTCGGTAACGATCGCTCGCGGGGAGCGGTCTGCTACGCCGAACCGGAGGCTCGGGTCGGGAAGAACGCCGCCACGGTGGTGCCGCGCCCCGGCGTGCTCTCGGCGCGGACGGTGCCACCGTGCGCCTCGGCGAGATGCCTGACGATGGCGAGCCCGAGGCCGGTGCCGCCGGCCTCACGAGAGCGCGCGGGGTCCGCGCGGTAGAACCGCTCGAAGATGCGCGGGAGATGCTGCGGCGCGATGCCGAGGCCGGTGTCCCGCACACCCACCCACACGCCACCGTCGGCGCGTTCGGTGAAGACCTCGACGAGGCCGCCGCGCGGCGTGTAGCGCAGCGCGTTGTCCACCAGGTTCGCGATGATCTGGCGGAGCGCCGTCGGGTCGGCGGTGACGGTCTCGGCGCCGGGGCCCACCGCGGTGCGCAGCTCGACCCCCTTCTCGTCCGCCGCCGCGCGGCAGGGCGTCGCCGCCTCGCCGGCGGCCGTCCGCGCGCTCACCGCGACCGGGTTCGGCACCCACCCGCCGGACTCGATGCGCGACAGGTCGAGCAGGTCGTCCACGATGCGCTGCATCCGCCGCGCGTTGCTCTGGATCACCTCGACGAAGCGCCGCCGGTGCTCGGGGCTCGGCTCGTCGGTGGCGAGCGTCTCCGCGAACCCGCTGATCGCGGTGAGCGGCGTCTTGAGCTCGTGCGAGACGTTCGCCACGAAGTCGCGCCGCACGATCTCGAGCCGGCGCACGGCCGTGAGGTCGTAGAGCGCGAGTACGGCACCGCCGCCCGCCAGCGGCCGGGCGCGCAACGCCAGCGTGAGAGGCGCGCCGGCACGGACCGTCAGCTCGGTCTGGTCGGTGGCGCGGCCGTCGAGTGCGTCCCCGAGCGCCTCGCGCAACGCCGCGTCGCGCGGTAGCCGGTCTGCGGGGAAGGGGACCGGGTCGCGCAGCGCCAGTAGGCGACGCCCGCTCTCGTTCACGCGCACGACGCGGCGCCTCGCGTCGACGACGATCACGCCCTCGTGCAGCGACTCGATCGTCGCGCCGAGCAGTGCGTCGTCGGCCTGGAGCGCGCGCAAGCGAGCGTCGAGCTGCTCCGCCATCGCGTGCACCGCTGCCGCCAGATCGCCCACCTCACCGGGCGCCGACAGCGCGGGCCGACGCGACAGGTCGCCGGCGGCGAGCGCCTGCGCCACGCCGCTCAGCTCGACGACCGGCCGCGACACGGAGTGCGAGAACGCCCACGCGAGCAGCGCCGCGACGGCGAGCGCGATCATCCCGGACGCGAGCACGTCGGTGCGCGCACGCTCAACGATAGCGTCGAACTGCCGCGTCTGAACGGACACGCGGGCCGTGCCGAGCGGCGCGCGCACCGCCACGTAGAGCTCCTCGTCCCCCGCCGACGCGCTGACGCGGCGCGACCACCCCGACCCGCTGCGCCGGGCGGCGATCACTTCTGGGCGCGCCGCATGGTTCTCGAGGCGGCCGATCGCCGGCGGGTCGAACTCCGAGTCGCCGACGACATGTCCCGTCGAGTCGATGAGCGTCACGCGATACCGCAGCGCCGCGCCGGCCGCGTTGGCGACGGCGTCGGCGTCGCTGCCGGGCGCCCACTGCAGCGCGACGAGCCGCGCGTCGCGCGTGAGCTGGTCCACGGCAAGGTCGCGGAGCTGCGACCGGAGCTGCCGCCCGCTCAGGAGGACGACGACCGCGACCAGCAGGGCGACGACCAGCAGCGCGCCGGCAAGGAGCCGCTGCGCGAGCCTCACGCGCCGCGGCCGGCGGGAGCGCGCAGCCGGTAGCCGAACCCCCGGACGGTCTCGATGAGGTCGCCCGCGGGTCCGAGCTTGGCGCGGAGCCGCTGCACGTGCATGTCGACGGTTCGCGTCTGGATGTCCGGCGCCGCCTCCCACACGGTCTCGAGCAGGTGCGCGCGCCCCTGCACGCGCCCGCGCCGCTCGGCGAGGGTGAGCAGGAGCTTGTATTCCGTCGGCGTGAGATCTACGGCGGCGCCGTCCACCGTGACGTGATGCGCCGCGCGGTCGATGGAGACCGGACCTATGATCACCACGTCGGCGGCGGGCGTAGCCGCCGCCGAGACGCGGCGCAGGATCGCGGCGACACGAAGCACCAGCTCCTGCGGGCTGAACGGCTTCGTGAGGTAGTCGTCGGCACCGAGCGCGAGCCCGCGAATGCGGTCCGGCTCCTCGCGCCGCGCCGTGAGCATCAGGACCGCGATGTCGCGCGTCGACGCGCCGCACCGGAGCTGCTCCAGTACCTCGTAGCCGGACGCGCCGGGGAGCATGAGGTCGAGCACGACGAGCGCGGGCCGTTCGTCGCGCGCGGCGCGCAGCGCCTCGTCCGCCGTCGCGGCGGTGGAGACGCGGTAGCCGGCCTTCGCGAGGTGGTACGCGACGAGCGCGACGATGTCCGGCTCGTCGTCGACGACGAGCACGCGCTCGCCGCCGCCCGGCGTAGCGGGGGCGGTCACGCGCGGAGCGCGCCCAAGCGGCGCTGGATCTTGGCGACGATCATCTCGATGGCGACGGCATTGTGCCCGCCCTGGGGCACGATGATGTCAGCGTACCGCTTGCTCGGCTCGACGAACTCCAGGTGCATCGGGCGTACGGTGGACAGATACTGCTCCAGGATCTCCGGGAGCTGGCGCCCCCGCTTGTTCATGTCGCGGCGCATCCGCCGGATGAGTCGGATGTCGGCGTCCGCGTCCACGTACACCTTGACGTCGCACAGCTCGCGGACGCGGGGCTCGACGAAGAGCAGGATCCCGTCGACGACCACCACGTCCGCCGCCTCCACTCGCACCGTCTCGGCGCGCCGCGCGTGCGTGACGAAGTCGTACACGGGCTTGTCGATCGCCTCGCCGGCCGCGAGCCGCCCGAGCTGCGCGACGAGCAGGTCCAGGTCGAACGCGTCCGGGTGGTCCCAGTTGACGAGGCGTCGCTCCTCGGCGGAGAGATGCGTGAGGTTCTTGTAGTACGCATCCATGTCGATGAAGGCCACCGAGGCCCCGCTCAACG
>JBKPPN010000156.1:0-8384 GCA_046733575.1 Candidatus Methylomirabilota bacterium
CGCACAGCACGAGCTGGACGCCGGGCGGAAAGTGCGCGGCCGCCTCCAGGAGGTGAAAGATCCCCTTCTGGTCGGTGATGCGGCCGACGAACAGCACGTAGGGCGGCTTGACGCCGTGCTTGGCGAGCGCATTGGTCTTCGACGTGCGGCGGAAGCGATCGGGATCGATGCCGTTGTGGATCACGACGACGCGGGCGGGGTCGACCTCGAAGTGCTGGATGATATCGTCGCGCATGCCGCGCGACACCGCGATCACCCGATGCGCTGCCTCGACGGCGGTCTTCTCGATCCAGCTGGAGAGGATGTAGCCGCTGCCGAGCTGATCGGCCTTCCACGGACGCAGCGGCTCCATGCTGTGCAGGGTCACGATGAGGGGGATGCGGTACAGCATCGAGATCCACATCGCGCCCATGTCGGCGTACCAGGTGTGCGCGTGCACGACGTCGGCGTCGACGGCGTCGTGCGCCATGGCGAGGTCGATGGACAGGGTCTCCAGCGCCGGCGCGAAGCGCGGTCCGTCCTTGCCGCCCTTCACGCGGTCCCACGGCGTGTAGCCGCGCACGATGATGCGGTCGTCGCGGGGCGCGCGCTCGCCGAAGCACCGGACCTCGACGTCCATGCGTTTCTCGAGCGCGCGACTGAGCTGATCGGCGACCACGCCCGCGCCGCCGTAGATGTGCGGAGGATATTCGCGAGTGACGAGCAGGGCCTTCATGGCCGCAGCATACCGTAGCGACCGCGCGGGATGGTCGCGGCGAACGAGCGCCGGTCAGCTCGAGGCGGCTTCGTGGGCGCCGGAGTCGTCGGGTGTGTCGTCCGCCCGTCCCAGCTTGCGGTACACGGTCTTGGGATCGATGCCGAGGAGCTTCGCGGTGAGCGTCCGGTTGCCCTTCATCGCGCGCAGGGTTTCCTCGAGCAGCCGGCGCTCGACCTCCGCGAGCGGGGTGCCGACGCGCACGCTGAGCACGCCCTCGGGGAGCGGTGTCGCGCCCGCGACCTCCTCGGGAAGATCCGTGAGCTCGACCAGCGCGCCGTGCGCCAGCACGACCGCGCGCTCGATCACGTTCTCGAGCTCGCGCACGTTGCCCGGCCACGCGTACGCTTCGAGCCGTCGCAGCGCCTCGTCGCTCAGGCCGTCGAGCCGGCGGTTGTTCTTCGCCGAGTACACGCGCAAGAAGTGCTGCGCCAGCACGCGGATGTCCTCGCGTCGCTCACGCAGGGGTGGAACGTTCACGGTGATGACGTTGAGACGATAGTAGAGGTCCTCGCGGAACCGCTTCTCGCGCACCATCTGGGCGAGATCCTGGTTCGTCGCGGTGACGATCCGCACGTCGACCCGCAGGGTCTTGGTGCCGCCCACGCGCTCGAACTCGCCCTCCTGCAGCACGCGCAGGATCTTGGGCTGCGTGACGATCGCCAGATCGGCGACCTCGTCGAGAAACAGCGTCCCGCCGTCGGCAAGCTCGAACCGTCCCTCCTTGCGCGCCGCCGCCCCCGTGAAGGCGCCCTTCTCGTAGCCGAAGAGCTCGGATTCGAGCAACGTCTCGGGCAGCGCGGCGCAATTGACTGCCACGAAAGGCCGGATGCGTCTCGGTGATCGCTCGTGGATGGCCCGCGCCACGAGCTCCTTGCCCGCGCCGCTCTCGCCCTGGATGAGCACGGTGGCGGAGCTGTCCGCGACCTGGTCGACGAGCGTCATCATCCGGCGGAACGCCGGGCTGCCGCCGATCACCTGTCCCTTGCCGCGCAGGTCCTCGAGCTGGCGCTGCAGCGCGCGGTTCTGCTCGATGAGGGCGCGACGCTCGAGCGCCTTGGCCACGATCTTCAGGAGCTGCTCGCCTCGGAACGGCTTCGTCATGAAGTCGTACGCGCCCTCCTTCATCGCGATCACCGCCTCCTCGACGGTGCCGAACGCGGTGAGGAGGATGACGTCCAGATCGGGCGCGATGGCCTTGGTGGCGCGCAGGACCTCGATGCCCGTCAGTCCGGGCATCTTGAGATCGGTGAGCACGAGATCGAGGCCGCCGCCGCGCAGGCGGTCGAGGGCGGCGCGGCCGTCCGAGGCGAGCACGACGTTGTAGCCGGCGCGCGTGAGCGTCCGTCCCAGGCTCTCGCGGAGTCCGGGATCGTCGTCCGCGACCAGCAGCGTCGCCGGATCAGACATGGACGGGCCGCTTGATGGGCAGTCGAATCGTGAACGTCGCGCCGCGCCCGGCCACGTTGCGCCATGTCAGCTGGCCACCGTGCTCCTCCACGATCTGCGTGGCGATGGAGAGGCCGAGGCCGGTGCCCTGCGGCTTGGTGGTGAAGAACGGCTCGAACAGCCGGGAGGCGACGTCGTGGCTGATCCCGCCGCCCGTGTCCGACACGTCGATCTCCACCGCGGCGCCACTCACCCGGCTCACGATCGTCAGCTCTCCGCCGGACGAGAGCGCCTCCAGCCCGTTCTTCACGAGATTCAGCACCGCTTGCCGCAACAGGCTGCGGTCGAGCTCGAACAGGGGCACGGCGGGATCGATCTCCACGCGCACCGTGAGACCCTGGCGTGTCGCCACGGGACGGACGAAGTCGGCGAGCTCGCGCACGAGGTCGTTGACGGACTCCTCCTCGAAGTGGGGCTTGGGAAAGCGCGCGAAGGCGAGGTACTCCTCGGTCAGCGCGTCCAGCGTGGTCACCTGATCACGGATCGCGGTCACGAGCCCGACGGCCTCCTCCATGTCCTTCCCGGGCCGCTCGCGCACGATGTCCTGCAGCATCTCGGCATTCAGCTCGATGGCGCTGATCGGGTTGCGGACCTCGTGCGCCACCTTGAGGGAGAGCCGGCCCACCGTGGCCATGCGCTCGGCCACGAGCAGGTCCTGTTGCGCGGTCTGAAGACGGTTCAGCGTGCCGGTGAGCTCGTCGTTCAACCGTTCGACCTCGCCGCGGGCGCGACGTTCGCGGTCCGCCACGAGTCCCAGCGCGACGGCAGGCAGACCGACGAGAGCCGAGAGGATCACGACGGGCGGCCAGCCGACCCAGGGGGGCACGAGCGCGGCGGCGAGCGCGTAGAGGCCTCCCGCGACGAGCGCGACGCCCCCGCCGACCCACGGCCCGAAGTAGTACGCGTTGACGGCCACCAGGGGGAAGAACAGCAGGTAGAAGAGGCTGTCGCCTCCGCCGGTGAGGTAGAGCAGCGCGAACACGAGGAGCAGGTCGATGGCGAGCGCGGCCACGAAGATGCCGCGCGTGGCGCTGGGGTTCACGGTCACGAGGGCAAACACGCCGAGCTTGTACATCGCGAACCACGTGACGAGCGCGGGGAGGTCGATCTGCTGACGCGGCCGGAGCGGCACGAGCCCGAGCGTGGCGAGCCCGCCGACCATCGCCACCGCGAGAAGGACGGCGAAGACGCGCTCGTCCCGCTCCAGGAGACGGAAGATGGCGTGCCAGCCCTTGGGCCGCATCATCACCGTCGCGACTATAGCATCCGGCGTGGGGGCACCCGCTTCTCCGCCGCGACGTCGTCGCTCTCGGTCTCGTCCACCTCGTGGTGGGCGCGGCGGAAGGAGATCCAGCCGAGCCACGTCGCCACCGCGACGATGACGAGCAGCGCGAGCCAGCGCTCGATGCGATGGACGTCGTGCATCACTCGCTGGATCTGGTCCGTGAACAGGAACGCGCCGCCGAAGACGAGCGGCACGCTCACGACGGCGGCCCCGGCGTCGCAGGCGAGGAACTTCCAGAACGGCACGTGCGAGATGCCGGCGGTGAGGAACGCCGCCGCGCGCACGCCCATCACGTGACGCGCCGTGAACACGATCTTCACGCCGTGGCGCCGGTACGCCTCCTTGAGGCGCTCCTCGCGCGCGGGGGTGAGCACGAGCCGCACGATCCACCAGTCGAGGATGCGCTCGCCCCAGTGATAGCCGACCCAGTAGAGCACGGCGTCCCCCGCCAGCACGCCGGCCAGGCAGACCGGCAAGGCGATCCACCAGCGCGCGAGCCCCTCGTGCGCGAGCACGCCGGCGCTCAGGATCGGCAACTCTTCGGGGATGGGGACGCCGAGACCGGCGAGGAACAGCACGACAAACAGCCCGACGTACGTGAACTGCTCGATGAAATCGGTGACCAGGGATTCCCTCTTTGAACGATTTGCTGCCGGCCGTTGTCGAGCAGTGTATACTTCCCGGCGTCAGGTCGCGCATGCTCTGGCTGCGTCGAACCCTCCCTCTCGGAAGGAGCTCCCCTCATGGCGGTCAAACTGTTTGTCGGCGGCCTTTCGTTCTCCACGTCCAATGACCGGTTGCGCGAGGCGTTCGCCGCGGTCGGCGCGGTCGAATCCGCAAGTGTGGTGACGGATCGCGACACCGGACGCTCGCGCGGCTTCGGTTTCGTCGAGATGGCGACCCCCGAGGACGCGGAGCAGGCGATCAGTCGCCTCAACGGCACGAACCTCGACGGCCGCACCATCCAGGTCGAGAAGGCGAAGGCGCCAGGCAGCGGTGGCGGCGGCGGGCGCGGCGGCGGCTTCGGCGGCCGCAGCGGCGGCGGAGGCGGCGGCTATCGCGGCCGGTGAGCCGACCCTGATCTGATCGCCCACACCGAGGCTTCGCGAGGATACGGCGGACAGGAGATCCGTGTCCTCGCGGAAGCCCGGTGGCTGCTCGCACACGGGCGTGATGTCCTCGTCGTCGCCCAGCCTCGCGCGCCGCTTCTCGATGAAGCTCGCGCCGCTGCCCTTCCCGCCCACGCGGTCGCCATGCGGGTGGCGCTCGATCCCGCTGCCGTGCGTTCGTTGCGCGTGCTCTTCCGGGCCCGGGGCGTCCGGCTGGTGCACACCCATAGCTCCATCGATAGCTGGGCCGCCGGCCTCGCCGCGAAGTCACTCGGCCTGCCCGTCGTCCGGAGCCGGCACGTGACGATTCCCGTCAGCCGGTGGCGCGCGCTCGTCTACCGGCTCGCCGACCGCGTGATCACCAGCGGCGACGCCGTCAAGGAAATCCTCGTCTCGGCCGGCGTGCCGGCGGAGAAAATCGTCGCCATCGCGCCGGGCATCGACCCCGCGCGGTTCCATCCCGACGTCTCCGGGACGGCCGTGCGCGCCGAGCTCGGCCTCACCGGTCCGACCGTCGGGCTGGTGGCGAACCTGCGCGGCTCGAAAGGCCATCGCTTCTTCCTGGAGGCGGCGCGCGAGATCCGGCGCGACGTGGCCAACGCGCGCTTCCTCATCGTCGGCGACGGCGTGGCCTTCGCCGACACCGAGCGTCGTGTCCGCGAGCTCGGCCTCGAGGACGCCGTGGTCATGACCGGGTTCCGGCGCGACGTGCCGGAGATCATGGCCGCGCTCGACGTGCTCGTGCTGCCGTCCATCAAGTCCGAGGCCAGCTCGCAGGTGATTCCCCAGGCGCTCGCGGTGGGGACGCCCGTCGTCGCCACGACGGTGGGCGGAAGCCCGGAGCTGATCCGCGACGGCGAGACCGGCTATCTCGTCCCGCCCGCCAACCCCCGCGCGCTGGCCGACGCCGTGCTCGCGCTGCTCCGTGAACCGCGCCGGGCCGAGGCGATGGCCGAGCGCGGCGGTGCGATGGTCCGCGCTCGTTACACCATCGACGCCGCGATGGAACGCACCGTGGCCGTGTACGACGAGCTGCTCACGGCAGGGCGACCACGCGCAGCCTGACGGGAAATGTCCCCGCTCCCAGCGCCCCGAGCCGCTCCGCCGCGGCGTACGACAGGTCGATGATGCGCTCGGCCACGAACGGGCCGCGATCGTTCACGACCACCTCGACGGAGCGGCCGTTGGTCACGTGCACGACCAGCACGCGGGTCCCGAACGGCAGCGTGCGGTGGGCCGCGGTGACCTTGTACATGTCGTACACGTCACCGCTCGCGGTCTTCTGACCGTGATGCTGCCGTCCGTACCACGAGGCGCGTCCGGTCTGCTCTGATCCGACCGTCGTCGGCGCCGATTCCCCCGGCCGCGCGGACGAGCCCGGACGCGACGTCGTCGCACACCCGGTGAGGACGAGCGCAAGGCCGACGGCAAGGGCAACCGTCGCGGTGTGCAGGGCGCGGGGCCAGCGCACCTCGCTGGCGGACTTGTCGTCGCGCAAGCCGAGAAACGCGGGATGACGGAGCTTGCCGTCCCCGGTGAGCTCGGTGAAGCCGATCTGGGCCACGAGCCGCGGCACGAGCCACGTGACGTTGCGTTCCCGTATCCGCTCCGCGAACGGTGACGTGGACGACACGAGCGGGCGGAACTTCGTCATGAGGGCCGCGAGCGTCTTCGCCGTGAAGCCGGTGCCCACCTTGCCGGCATAGCGGAGCTCGCGACCGCGATACGCACCGACGAGCAGCGCACCGAAATGCGTCCGGCTCCCCGCCGGCGCGGTGAAGCCCCCGATCACGAACTCCTCCTCGGCGCGCACCTTCACCTTGAGCCATTCCCGCGAGCGCGTGTCGTCCTCGTATGGCGCCGCCTCGTTCTTGGCGATGATGCCTTCCAGTCCGCGGCGCTTCGCCTCCGCGAAGGCGTCGAGACCGTCGGGGGCGAGCCGCCGCGCGAGCATCAAAGCGGCGTCGTCCCGCACCTCGGCCTCCAGCGCGGCGCGCCGTCGCGTCAGCGGCTCGTGACGGAGGTCCCGGCCGCGCGCGTACAGCACGTCGAACACCGCGAAGACGGGCTGGCGAGGATCGTCGTCGCGACGCTGCAGGAGCTGGAAGCGCGACACGTCGTGCTGGTCGAACAGCACCGCCTCGCCGTCGAGCACGAGGGTCGGCGCGGGCAGCGCGGCCACCGCGTCGGCGATGGCGGGGAAGTCGGCCGTGCGGTCCTTGAGGTTGCGAGTGAGGAGTCGGACGCGGCGGCCGTCCTTGTACGCGAGCAGCCGGATGCCGTCGTACTTCTCCTCGTAGACCCACCCGGGTCGGGAGAACGGCGCGTCCACCAGCGTCGCCAGCATCGGGCGGACGACGGGCAGACGGCTCACGGGGCGGGGTCGGCGCCGACTGCCTGCGCGAGCTGACGCGGGGTGGCGCCCGCCGCGCGCGCGATGCCCGCCATCGTGCGTCGCGAGACGACCGAGCGGGGCTTCGACACGGTGAGGTCCGACGACGTCGAGGCCTCACCGTCACGGTGCTTGATGAGGAGCCAGTTGCGGTCGCGCGTCCGCACGAGCACCCACGAGCCGCGCAGCTTCTTGCCGTGGAGGCGGAACTTCAGGTCGCCCTTCTGCAATGCCTTGGCGACGTCCGGCACCTCGGGCTCCCACGTCCCGTGGTCCCAGATCATCACCGTGCCACCGCCGTACTCGCCCTCCGGGATCACGCCCTCGAACTGGTTGTAGTCCATCGGGTGCGGCTCGGTCTGCATCGCGAGTCGTCGCACGCTCGGATCGAGCGACGGGCCCTTGGGCACCGCCCACGACAGCATCGCGCCCTCGTGCTCGATGCGGAAGTCGTAGTGGAGGTGACTGGCGCGGTGCTTCTGGACCACGAAGGCGAGCGACGAGCGCGTGCGACGCGTCGGCATGCGACCGGGCGGCTCCGGCGTGACGCCGAACCGGCGCTTGCGGTTGTACTCGGCGAGCGTGCCGTACTGGGACAGGTCGGGCAGCGGCTCGGCCACGCGGCGCGAGGCCACCGCGGCGACGTGAGCGGTTGATTTGCGCGCCGTCGTCGTGCCTCGACGACGCGTGAGATCCGGCGGCCGCATGCCTCGATTGTACCGCCTCGGTATCATCGAGCTGTGAGCGACCACCGCCCGGATCAGGCGTGGCTCTTCTGGGACGGCGGCTGAGGCCTCTGACGTCGCGTCGTCGCTTGGGTCAAGCGACACGACACCGCCGACCATCTCGACGCCGTCCCCTACCAGACCGCGCCGCGCCCGCCCATGACGGACGCGCTCGCCGCGCGCTGCGCGCGCGCCATGCACGTGCTCACCCCGGCCGGCACGATGTTGAGAGCGGGCCGCGCGAGCCTCTACGTGCTGGATCGGCTGGGATGGCGAACCGCGCGCCTCGCCGCGCGGCCGCCGTTCGTGTGGATCGTCGAGCTCGGCTACTGGCTCGTGGCGCGTCACCGCGGACTCGCGTCGCGGATGCTCGTCCGTGGCCGGGGGTGAACGCCGCGCGCCGACCGCGCGGTCAGCGCGGCGCCAGCTCGTACAGCATCACGTAGATCACCACCCCGGTAATCGAGACGTAGAGCCAGAGCGGCAGCGTGCGGCGCGCGAGGCGCGCGTGCCGCACGAAGTCCCCGCGCCAGGCGCGCGCGAGCGTGGCGAGGGCGAGCGGCACGATGGCGACGGCGAGCACGACGTGCGACACGAGCAGGACGAAGTAGATGACGCGCGTCACACCCTCCCCGCCGTACGGACGCGAGCCCGCCTGCAGGTGGTACGT
>JBKPPN010000157.1:0-6994 GCA_046733575.1 Candidatus Methylomirabilota bacterium
GTTGCTGAAGCGCGCGTCGTGCGCGGCGTCGGCGGTCCACACCGGTCGGTGCTGCGTGAAGAGCGCCTCGCTGAAGCCGAGCTCCTCTGCGGCCGCCGCCGCCGTGGCGAGCGCAGACAGCAGCTCTTTCGGCACGTGGTAGCCGGCGACGGGATGCACGCGACCGCCGTCGAGCAGATAGGCAGCCACCGTATCGGCGCCGCTCAGGTTGGCGAGCTGTCGACAGACGAGGCGGAGCGCCTCGGTGAGGTTGGCCATCGTCCCGACCACGCGCGCGATGGCGAGGAGCCCCGCGCTTTCTCGCAGGCGCTCGCCGAGGGCGAGACGGCTCGCGAGCAGCTCGTCGCGCTGGCGCGCGGCGTCCGTCTGCCGCCACGCGCCGTCGAGCACGTGGGCCGCCCGGTCGACGAGCGAGGCGAGGCGTTCGTCGTCGTCGGCGGACAGCTTCACCGGGGCGGGCGCGTTCAGGGCGAGGACTCCGAGGATGCGGCCATCGACCACGATCGGCACGCCGAGGAAGCTCGTGACGCCGTGGGTACGCCACCAGTCGCCGCCCACGAAGCGCCGGTCGGCGAACACGTCGTCGACGACGAGCGGCGCCCGCTGGGCCGCGACGCAGCCGACCCCGCCCTGACCGAACGCGAGCGTGGCGAGGGGCAGACTCCCGGGCGCGGCGCCGCCAACCGCGCCGACGCGCAGGCAGCGCTCGTCCTCGTCCGCGATCCACACGGCGCCGATCGAGCCCGGCGCCAGGAGGGCGGCTCGCTGCGCGACGTCGACCAGAATGCCGACGACCGAGGACGGCAGGACCATCCCGACCCCCGCCCCGACGGGCGAGGAGAGATCGGCGGTGGAGGCGTCGTCGGGCGTGGAACCGGCGGAGATGGTCACCGCTGCCACGTATCGTACTCGACCCGAACGCGGCGAACGGCATGATCCGGGCGCCGCGCCGGGGGCGGCGGCGACGCCCGCGTCAGGACCGGACGGTCTCGACCGTGTGGACGCCGCCCCCGTCGTCGGACGGGGCCGGGATCAGAGGGATCTGAGGCGTGCGCGGCATGACGCGCGGGCGCCACGGCCACGTGATGAGCCGCGCGCCTCGCGACCACGTGATGTAGGCCCACGCCCACTGCAGCAGCACCATGAGACGGTTGCGGAAGCCGATCAGATACGTGATGTGGACGAGCAGCCACGCCAGCCAGGCGACGATCCCGTCGAGCTGCAGGCGCCCGACCACCGCGACCGCCTTCGCGCGTCCGATCGTCGCCATGCTGCCCTTGTCGCGGTAGTGGAAGGGTCGGGTCGGCTCACCGCGAAACAGGCGCAGCACGTTCGCTGCGACCGCGCGGCCCTGCTGGATCGCGACCGGCGCCACGCCGGGCAGCGGCGTGCCCGTCTGGTGCGAGAACGAGTTGGCGTCACCGACCGCGAACACCTCGGGATGACCCGGCACCGAGAGATCGGGCTCGACGATGATCCGGCCGCTGCGGTCGACGGGGACGCCGAGGGTCCGCGTCACCGGTGGGGCGGAGACCCCGGCCGCCCAGAGCACGGTGCGCGCCGGAATGTGCTCGGCGCCGAGCCACACGCCGTCGGGCGAGACGTTGGTCACGTGCGCACCCGTACGCACCTCGACGCCGATCCGCTCGAGCGACGCCACCGCCCGACCCGACAGCTTTTCCGGATACGCGGACAGGATGCGCGGCCCGCCCTCCAGGAGCAGGATCCGCGCGCGGGTCGGATCGATGTGGCGGAAGTCGCGCGCGATCGTCTGCCGCGAGATCTCGCCCAGCGCGCCCGCCAGCTCGACGCCGGTCGCCCCGCCCCCGATCACGACGAAGGTCAGCAAGGCCTCGCGACGCACGGGGTCGTCCTCGCGCTCGGCGCTCTCGTAGGCGAGCAGCACACGCCGGCGGATCTCGAGGGCGTCCTCGACCGTCTTGAGTCCCGGCGCCAGCGCTTCCCACTCGTCGTGACCGAAGTACGAGTGTCCGGCGCCGACGGCGAGGATGAGCGCGTCGTACGTCAGCTCGCCGTCGGCGAGCACGAGCCGGCGCCGGGCGACGTCGACGCGGTCCACCCGGGCCAGCAGCACGGTGACGTTCTTGTCGCGACGGAGCACCGAGCGGAGCGGCGAGGCGATGTCCGCCGCGTTCAGCACCGCGGAGGCCACCTGGTACAGGAGCGGCTGGAACAGGTGATGGTTCCGCTGATCGAGCAGCGTGACGCGCACGGGTTTCCCGGAGAGCGCCCGGGCCGCGTTGAGCCCCGCGAACCCCCCACCCACGATGACAACGTGCGGGCGCGTATCGGAACCGGTCATGACCTGGCGGTCGTCGATCGTCGCCACGGCTTGCCCTCTCCCGGACGGAGCGCCGCCGCGCCCGTGCGCGACGGCGCCCGCCCCCGGACGTGATCTCGACTCACCAGTCAGGGTGCCACGAACCGCGAGTCGATGCGACGCGAAGGCGCGCCGCGACGATGATCACACGGTGGCGCGGTCCCCCTCGAACGGCCGTCCCGTCGGCGAGACGCCCTGCCCGGCGCCAAGCCATCGACGGACATCGCGGAGATGATCGCGCTCGTGCGCGATGGCGCGCGCGCAGCCGGCCGCGAGGTCGTCGTGGCCGGCCTGGCGCGCGAGCGCCTCGAGCGTCGTCCAGCACTCGTTGTCGGCGAGCTCCGCCACGAGCACCGCCTCCAGGCACTGCATGAGGTTCGTGCGCGGATCGGACAGGACCTGCGGCAACCCGAGCGACAGCGTCGCGACCAGGTTCGCCGACGGCGTGACCTCGGTCGGATCGCCGCCCAGCTCCTTGATGGCCCGCTCCAGCATGTCGGCGTGCTCGTACTCCTCCTGCAGGATGTGCAGGAGGTCCTGAGCGTCGGGGCCGCCGGAGAAGGTGCCGTAGGCCTCGTGCTTCGACACGAGGGCCTCGTAGAGGCGCGAGCCCGCGCGCTCGAAGGCCAGGCGCTCCCCGAGCTTGTCCATGAGCAGCGTGGGCTGACCGCCGGTCATCGCGGTCACCATCGACTTGGCCTTGTCGAGCACCGACAGCGGCGGCGACGTCTCGCCGACGCCCTCGCCCTCGTGCGCGTACGCCACGCGCACCTGGGCCATGGCGTGCGCGCTGCCGTCGCTGGACGGCGGGAATTCCCGCGTGGCGGCGATCATCTCCCGCGTCCGCTCCTCCACCTTCATGGCGCCTGTCCGGTTGTCGCCCTGCTGTGGTGTCTGGGTCATCACGCGGCCCTCCTCTCTGCCGCGGGCGTGGCGGTCAGGCGTGTGCCGGGGTCGGTCAGCTCGGTGCCCGGACGCCACACGTACCCCGCGGCCACCGTCTGCGACGGCGACCCCTCGGAGTTGATGTGGTTGCGGTACTCGCGGGTGGCCTCCGCCTCCGCCTCGCGGCCGACGATCTCGGTGCCCGCCGCGCTGAGCGGCACCTCGCGACGGAGCGTCTCGCGAATGAACTCGCGGTGACTGGTGAAGCTGATCGGCCGGGGGAGGTGCTCGGACAGCACCTCGGCGGCGTCGCGCCGCTCAACGTCCTCGAACAGGCGGGCCACGTAGCGCACGTGGCCGAGCTCGTAATCGAGGAAGCGTTCCCAGATGGACCGGATGCGCGAGTTCGTCTCCGACTCCACGCAGCTCCAGTAGTTGTAGACCTCACACGCCTCGTGCAAGAGCCACTTCTCGAGCCACGTCTCGTCGGGATCGATGATCGACTCGTACTGCGTGACGTGCTGCTCCTCGATCGACGCGATCTCCGCGTAGAGCTGTCGCGCCACGGGATCGGCAAAGAACGGGCCCACCGTCAGGTAGTAGTCGTGCACCTGGTGCTCGGCCGCCATCAGCGTGCCGGTGTGGAGCTTGGTGATGGGCTGGGCCTGGCGGCGATCGTACGGACGCCGCACGTCGTCGCTGGGATGTCGGTGCTCGAGGACGGTGGGGCGGCCGGGCACGATGTCGGTGTAGCTCTGGACGATCGCGTTGGCGTCCTTGCCTTGCAAGCGATCCATCAAGGCCGAGTAGCGATACAGATGATCGAAGTCCTCGAGCAGCCCAAAGCGATAGACCTGGGCCAGGTACGCATCGGGCTCGCGCTCCGCGAGCGCCGCCGTCACCTCGATGGCCACCTGCTCGAAGCCGATGGTCGTCTCGAGGGGATCCTGGTCCGCGGGGTTGAGCCAGTTCACCACCGTCTGCTGGTGGTGCTCGACACGGCGCACCTCGGCGAGGGCACGCTGCAGCGAGCGATTCATGCGGGCGCACGAATGCGAGAAGCGCACGGACTCGGACTCGATGCCGTTCATCAGGATGACGCGCACACGCGTGAACGCGTCCTCCATCAGCTTGTTCATGGGCGCCTGCACCAGATCGCGCCACGTGAAGCGCTGTCGCTCCAACGGCACGCCGGTATCGCGCAAGAGATCGATGGCCACGATGTTCTCCTTCCCGGTGCACGACGCACCGATCGCGAGGGTGTCGCCTCGAAAGCACGGGGACGGTGCAACGGGAGTGCCGTGGATACCGCCGCGCGCGACGGGGCGCGCGAGGCGCGCCCCGCGCAAGACACGTACCGGCGACGAGGTCCGATCGACGCTCGCGAGGACTCAGCTGCGAGCGTGCACTGTCACGCGGTCGTCGTCGGTCATCGACAGGGCCACGTCGCGGCGAGGCGCCGCCCACGGCGTGAGGGCCGCGCGGCACGTCCTCGCGATGGCGGACCACGACAGACCGGACACCCGACACGCCGCGAGGACGAAGACGAACATCACGACGACGTAGACGCCCTTGCCGCTGATCTCGTGCAGCCGCGTGACCGCGGTCCACAGTCCCAGGGCGTGGACGAGCAGCGCCGTGCTGCCCACCCGCACGAGATTCGCCAGCACGCCGGCCAGCACACCGAGCCCCACCACGGCCAGGGCGCGCGAGCGCCGCGTGCCGAGCGCCCACGCGACGGCCGGCGCGACCACGACCATCGTGAGCAGGAAGCGGAGACCGTTGCACGGCTCAGCGATCTCCAGCGTGATGCCGTCGAAGTGCAGGAACACGTCGTCGCGCACGATCGGGACATGCGCGAGCCTCAGCAGTCCTTCCGCCGTGGCGGCGGCCAGCCGCTGGAGCGCAAGCGAGAGCGGCGGCACGAGGGCGGCGGGGAGGGGCGCGATGACGAGCAGGAAGCCGAGCGGAAACGCGAGGCTTCGGACGGCGCGCCATCCCCACCGCGCCGCGATGAGACCCGACACCGTGAAGACGAACGACGCGACGCCGATGGACAGGTGGCCGAACCACGCGGCCGTCGCCGCCGTGACCACCCCCGCGCCCGCGACGACGAGGCCACTCGTCCGGCCAGGTCCCGCGGCGCGCCGGACGTCGGCACGCGTGGTCCACGCCACGTAGGCCGCGAACAGCGGCACCATCCACGCGAACGGCTGGTACGCGAGCGCGGTGGGCGTCTCGATGAGCCGGATCGCGATGGGGGTGTAGACAGCCGCGACGATCGCCGCCACCGCGGCGACGGCGAGCAGCGGCGGGACCGGTCCGCGAACGCGCCGCGGCGGCTGTCGATCGACAGCCGCCGCGGCGGCGAGTCGTCCTGACGAAGGCCGACTCGCGAGACTCACGTCACTTCCGAACCACGCGACGAAGGAGGGCCGCACCCGCCAGGCCCGCGCCACCGAACAGCAACGACACGGGCTCGACCGCGCGCGCGGTCCCGCCGCTCGTGCCGCCCGTGGTGCCCGACACGGTCGTGGTGCCACCGCTCGTGACGCCGCCCGTGCCGGACCCCGTCGCCGTGCCTGACGTCGTCGTGCCGGTGCCCGTCGTGGAGCTACCGCTCGATGTCGTCGTGCCCGTCCCGGTCGTCGTGCCGCCTGTTGACGTGGTGCCGCCGGTCGACGTGGTACCGCCGGGATTCGTGGAACCGCCGAGAACCCCCTGAGCCGTGGTTCCGGTCCCCTGTGCGAACGCGAGGAGCGGGACCGATGCGATGAGAGCGAACACGAACACAACCGACAAAACTTTCAGCACGTTGGCCTCCTGGCACGAAGATGGTCCTGCGCGCGGCAATGGTCGCGCCAGGGACCGCGTGCTCGATCTCCGCGTCGCGTCGACGTTTGCACTTTCATCCGAACGTACGTGGGCTGCACAGGGTCGTAGCCGCTCGTGCACACGTGAACACGGCAGGCGAGCGCGAGGGTCTGCCGTACGACTACAACAAAAGGTGTTCTTCGTTGTGTGCGCGACGGCGCCCTTGGCCTCGGCTCCGCGCACGGGGCCGCACCACGAGCGGAGATATAGAACGTTTGATGAATCGTCATCGCCGCGAAAGACGGCTATGGTGCGTATCAACACCTGGGGGACGCGATGACCGCTGACGAGGCGAGCGCAAGCGATGTCTGTGTACAGCGGCCGATGGGGCCGGGCCTGATGTCGCGGCTGATGCACGGGGCGGCCGCGATCGATCCGGTAGCGCTAGGCGCCTTTCTCTACCGGAGCGCGCGCCGGGGGACCGACTACGGCTGGGCCGACCTCCAGCGGCACGCCACCGAGTGGGACGGCCGCACGCGGATGATCGCGGGATTCGTGAGCGAGGGGTCCCGGCTCGTGGAGTTCGGGTGCGGGCGCCGCGTGCTCCAGACCACGCTGCCCCATGACTGCATGTACATCGCCTCGGACATCGTCGAACGCGGGTCCGACACCTGGGTGTGCGACCTCAACCGCCGTCCGCTCCCGACGATGCCGGCCGGCGTCGACGTCGCGGTGTTCTCCGGAGTCCTCGAATACCTCTTCGACCTTCCCGTCGTGCTCGGCTGGCTGGCCGCCGCCGACGTCGGGACCATCATCGCCTCGTATGGCTGCGTGCGGCCGGCAGGTCTGAGCCGACTCTTCGACACCGTGAACCGACTCCGGTTCGGCTGGGTCACCAGCTACTCCGAGAGCGAGCTCGTCAACCTGTTCGCGCAGGCCGGGTACGACGTGGAC
>JBKPPN010000158.1:0-4846 GCA_046733575.1 Candidatus Methylomirabilota bacterium
TGCTCAGCCCGCGCTCGCTCTCGATGCTCGTCGTGGTGGCACTCGTGCTCGCCGCCCTCGCCGGTACCAGCCCCGCGCAGGACAAGACCCGGCTCACGCTCGCGATGAGCGGGTGGACGGGGTTCGCGCCGCTCACGCTGGCCAAGGAGAAGGGCCTCTTCGAAAAGAACGGCATCGATCTCACGATCAAGAAGATGCCGCCCGCGAACCGGCACCAGGCGATGGCCGCCGGCGACGTGCAGGTGATCTCCACCACCGTCGACACGCATATCCTCTACGGAGCGGCCGGCGTGCCCGTCGTGCAGGTGATGGTCATCGACTCGTCGACGGGCGGTGACGGCGTGGCGGTGAAGCACGACGTCGCGTCCTTCGCCGACCTCAAGGGCAAGACGGTGGCGGTGCAGTACGGCGGCGTGCCGCAGTTCTGGCTCGCGTACCTCCTCAAGAAGAACGGCATGAGCCTGAAGGACGTGAAGACCTCCGACCTCTCACCGCAACAGGCGGCCACCGCCTTCATCGCGGGCCAGTTCGACGCGGCGGTGACGTACGAGCCCTACATCTCCGCGGTGCGCACGGAGAAGGCGGGGAAGATCCTCGTCAACTCCGGCGAGACGCCGGGGATCATCATCGACACGCTGGCCTTCCCGCCCGACTACGTGAAGAAGAACCCGCACGTCGTGCAGGCCTTCGTGACGACGTGGTTCGAGGCCCTGGACTGGATGAAGGCGAACCAGGCGGAGGCCTACCGGATCATGGGCGCCGACGTGAAGCAGACGGCGGAGCAGTTCGCGGCGTCGGCGAAGAACGTCACCTGGTACGACAAGAAGATGAACCAGGCGTACCTGACGACGACCATGCCCGGCTTCCTGAAGGAGGCGAGCGCGATCATGCTGGACGCGGGGCTCATCAAGAAGGTCCCCGACCTCGCGTCGATGACGGACGCGTCCTACGTGAAGTAGGCGACGCGCGGGGCGCGTGCGCCCTCACCTGGTTCCGCTCAAGCCCGTCTCCCCGGGCCGCAAGCTCGTCCTGGGCGCGGCCTTCTTCGTGGCGTTCTTCCTCCTGTGGGGTGTCGCCACCTACGGCGGCTTCGTCCGGCCACTGTTCCTCGCCAGTCCCGGCAGGACCGCGGTGTCGGGGTTCGAGCTGCTCACCGAGTTCGGATTCGTGCGCGACATCGGCGCCACCGTGTGGCGCGTGCTCGGTGGGTTCGTCGTGGCCGCGGTGCTCGCGGTGCCGCTCGGGATCGCCATGGGTGCGTTCAAGCCGCTCGAGGCCTTCTTCGAGCCGTTCATCTCGTTCGCGCGCTACCTGCCCGCCTCCGCCTTCATCCCGCTGCTCATCCTCTGGGCCGGGGTGGGGGAGACGCAGAAGCTGGCCGTCATCTTCATCGGCTCGGTGTTCCAGCTCGTCATCATGGTCGCCGTGATCGTGGGCGGTGTGCGGACCGATCTGGTCGAGGCGGCGTACACGCTCGGGGCGCGCCCGTCGGGCATCGTCCTTCGCGTGCTGATTCCCGCCGCGGCGCCCGACATCGCGGAGGCGATGCGGCTCGTGCTCGGCTGGGCGTGGACCTACGTGATCGTGGCCGAGCTCATCGGCTCCTCGAGCGGGATCGGCCACGTCATCATGGACGCCCAGCGGCTGCTCGACACGGGACAGATGATCTTCGGCATCGTCTGCATCGGGTTCATCGGTCTGGTCTCGGATCTGGCGTTCAAGGCCGTCAACGCCGGGCTCTTCCCCTGGGCGCGGATCGGACGGGCGTGAGCCGCCTTCACATTCGGGGCGTCAGCCGCGTGTTTCCCGGCCGGCGGCGACGGCCGGACACGCCGGCGCTCGAGCCGATCGACCTGGATGTCGCCGACAACGACTTCGTGGCCATCCTCGGTCCGTCCGGCTGCGGGAAGTCGACGCTGCTGCGGCTCGTGGCGGGGCTCGACGAGCCGACGACGGGCCGCATCCTGCTCGACGGCGCTGCCGTGACGGGGCCGGGCGCCGACCGTGGGATGGTCTTCCAGTCCTACACGCTGTTCCCGTGGCTCACCGTTCGCCAGAACATCGGCTTCGGTCTGCGCGAGCGCGGGGTGAACGGCGCCGACGAGGCACGCATCGTCGACTCGTTCATCGCGCGTGTCGGCCTCGTCGGTTTCGAGGAGCACTTCCCCGGCATGCTCTCGGGTGGCATGCAGCAGCGGACGGCGCTCGCGCGTGCGCTCGCCAACGATCCGAAGATCCTCCTCCTCGACGAGCCCTTCGGCGCGCTCGACACGCAGACGCGCGGCCTCATGCAGGAGCTGCTCCTCGGCATCTGGGAAGCCGAGCGCACCACCGTGCTCTTCGTCACGCACGACGTCGAGGAGGCGATCTTCATGGCGAGTCGAGTCGTCGTCATGACGGCGCGCCCGGGCCGCGTGAAGGTCGTCGTCAACGTGGACCTCCCGCACCCGCGGCCGTACACGGTGCGCACGACGCCCGCCTTCGCGGCGCTCAAGGCGCATCTGACGGAGCAGATCCGCGCGGAGGCCATTCGCGCCGCGCGCGAGTAGACACGGGCAGCGCCTGGCGCCGCCGGCGTCGTAGAATCGGCCCGCTCACTCATGCGTCACACCGCTCTCGGTCGGACCGGGCTCACCGTCTCGCGGCTCTGCCTCGGCACCATGACCTTCGGGCTGCAGTGCGACGAGACTACGTCGGCGGCGATCCTCGACAAGGCGGCCGCGGGTGGCATCACGTTCATCGACGCCGCCGACGTCTACCCGCTGGGCGGTGGCCCTGACACGGTGGGACGCACCGAGGAGATCGTCGGGCGCTGGCTCGCGAAGCGGCGGCATCACTTCATCGTCGCCACCAAGTGCGGCGGTGCGACCGGGACGCGCCCGTGGGATCGCGGTCTCTCGCGCAAGCACGTGCTGGACGCGATCGACGCGTCGTTGCGACGTCTCGCCACCGACTACGTCGACCTGTACCAGACGCACCATCCCGATCCGCGCACGCCGATCGACGAGACGCTGCGTGCGCTCGACGACGTCGTCCGGGCCGGCAAGGCTCGCTACGTCGGCTGCTCCAACTACCCCGCCTACCAGGTGGCGCGCGCGCTCGGCCGCAGCGAGGCGCTCGGGCTTGCACGCTTCGACTCCGTGCAGCCGCGCTACAACCTGCTCTTCCGCCAGATCGAGCGCGAGCTTCTCCCGCTCTGCGCGGAGGAGGGCATCGGCGTGATCCCGTACAACCCGATCGCCGGCGGCTTGCTCTCCGGCAAGCACCGTCGGGAGGCAGGCCCGACGCCGGGCACGCGCTTCACCCTCGGGACGGCGGCCGAGCGCTATCAGGAGCGCTACTGGCACGAGCGCGAGTTCGCCACGGTCGACGCGCTCCGTCCCCTCGCGGCCGAGGCGGGGATGCCGGTGGTGCGTCTCGCCCTCGCGTGGGTTCTGGCCAATCCCGCCATCACGTCCGCCATCGTGGGCGCGAGCCGTCCCGAGCAGCTGGACGAGCTCCTGCGCGCGGTCGACACGCCGCTCGACACCGCGCTCACGGCGCGCCTCGACGAGCTGACGCGCGAGTATCGTCGGGGCGACGACGTGCGGTGACCGGATGTCAATTGACAGAGCCACCGCGCGCGCGTAGAGGTGGTGACGTCCCGCGAAGGAGCACCGTCGGTGCCGAGTCGCGGAAGGAGGTACGGCGGGACGAACCGAGGGACGTCGCACGGAACAGGGACGGACGGATGGAAACGGGCGCTTCAGCAAGGAGAGCGTCATGCTACGTCAACCCGACACGCGTGCCCACACGGCCGACAGGATCGCGCGCTATGCTGCTCTCGCGATACTCGTTGTCGTCTCCCTGCCAAACTGGGCAGCGGCGAAATCGGACCGGATCTCATTCGACATGATCGTCTCGGCGGGCGCGGCGACGTGCTTGCCGGACGCCACGGCCCGCGTGACGATCAACACTGTCGGCGTGAATCAGCGGATGCTCGTGCAGGCGAAGGGGCTTGCGCCAAACACGGTCTACACGCTCTTCGTTCTCCAGGTGCCGACGTCGCCGTTCGGGATGGCGTGGTATCAGGGCGACATTCGCACGGGTGGGGGCGGGACAGGCACGCACGAGTTCTTCGGGATCTTCAGCAGCGAAACGCACGTCCTCGCGCCAGGCACCGCTCCCGCACCTCAGACGGATCCGGGAATCGACGCCACCAGCAATCCCGCCACCGCGCCGGTGCACACGTACCACCTGGGAATGTGGTTCGGTGATCCCGCAGACGCGGTGGCTGCCGGTTGCCCCGGAACGGTGACTCCATTCGATGGAGACCACGTTGCCGGTATCCAGGTGCTCAACACCCGCAACTTCCCTGACCTCGAGGGCCCACTCGGACAACTCGAGTGAGGGACGGTTCCCTGCGTTGGCGGGCGACGGTCCGCCAGCCCGCCCCGCGTGCGCCATTCGGGCGCACCGCCGAGTGGCGCTCGCGCGGGTGATACACTTCGACCTCGTCGGAGCGATTGGCAACCATCGCCAACCTGTTCGACGTTTCGGAGGAAGACGGCATGCCTCTCTACGAGTACTTCTGCAATAGGTGCGAGAAGGAAGTCACCCTTACCCAGTCCATGAGCGAGCACGCGACGGGCGCCGCGTGTCCCGAATGCGGCAGTCGGGACATGCGGCCGCTCGTGGGGAATTTCTTCTCCAAGACGTCCAGAAAATCCTGAACGGCAGTTCGACGAGGCAGCGGCGACACGCGGCTCACTTCCCGGTCCAGCGGACGCCACGCAGCGACCCGTACACGCCGGCGAACGTCGGGACGGGGACGAAGCCGTCGTAGCCCTGTCGCGTGACGTAGACC
>JBKPPN010000159.1:0-3494 GCA_046733575.1 Candidatus Methylomirabilota bacterium
ATCGGGACGAGCGTGCGGGCTGACGCCGACCTGGCCATCGACGTCATCCAGACCTCGCTCGACGGCGAGCTCGAGTGCGACCAGCTCGCGCGTCGGCTGGGCGTGGAGCGATCGCGACTGGCCGCCATCCTGCCGCTCGCCGCCGTCCCGCTGCTCCACGCCGCGCGACGCGTGTGGCCACCGTCGCCGAGGAGCGTCTCGGCGGGAAGCTGTCCGACCTGCGGGGCGTGGCCGGCGCTGGCCGAGCTGCGGGGCCTCGAGCGGTCCCGTCATCTTCGCTGTGCGCGTTGTGGCGACGACTGGGAGTTCGAGTGGCTGCGCTGCCCGTTCTGCGATGAGCGGGAGCACGCGCGTCTGTCGTGGCTGGCTCCCGAGAGCACGCGCGAAACACGACGCGTGGAGACGTGCGCGTCGTGTCGCGGCTACGTCAAGACGGTGGCCACGCTGACGCCGGCGAGCGCGACCGACCTGCTCCTGGAGGATCTCGCGACCGTCGACCTCGACGTCGCGGCACTGCAGGACGGCTACACGCGACCCATGGCGTCAGCGGGCGCGCTCGGCGCCCGCGTGACCACGACGCGGGAGCGGCGCGGGATCGTCGCGTGGCGATGACGGCGCTGCGTCCGGCCGGCGTGTGTGCGGAGCTGCTCGCCGCACTCGACGCGTCGGAGGGACGGCGCAAGAGCCGCAAGCGCGACCAGACTGCCGACGCCATCGGCCTCTCCATCAAGCGCCGCCTGCTGCAGGACGCGGTCGCGGCGGATCCGTCGCCCGATGCCTTCGAGGAATGGCTGCTCGCGCGGTGTCTCGCTGCCGACGGCGAGGCCGGCGTCGGCGCGGTGCGGGCGATCGCGCTCGAGGTTCTCGGGGAGTGGCACCTCGCGCAGGCGTCGCCGGCATTCGAGGCGTGGCTCGCCCGCGGCGCGCCGTCGGATGACCGCGTTTCGGCCGAATGACGCGCGGGCATACGTCGACGATCTCGGGGCGACGCGTGGGGGAATCGGGAAACGGTCGCTATGCCTTGCTAGCCGCGGCGCGTGTCTGGGGACGGCGGAGGACGCTGAGGGCGATGACGAGGCCGACGATGAAGGCGGTCAGGAGCGCCAGCTCGATCATGGCGTTGCGGAACGCGTCGGGGCGGTCGGCGTTCACCAGCTTCGAGAACTCGGCGGTGAGGACGAGGGCGCGGCGGACGCCGGCGATGAGCGCCACGACGAGAAACGGCTCGGGCACGAGCGTGTGCTCGCGGAACGAGACCTGGACCGTGTAGAGGATCTCCACGATCATCAGGACGAGGAGCGCCTGATCGAGCAGCCCGACGATCTGCTCGGGGAGCCGGGTCGCGAAGAGCGCGGACACGAACGTGATCGCGGTGGACACGAGCAGCGTCAGCGCGCATCCGGCCAGCAGGACGCCCAGACCGATGTAGACGACGTCCTCGACGCGCGTGAACCCGCGCGCGACCCAGGCTCGCACGACCGCCTCTTCGCCCGACGACTTCTTCGGCTCCGGGGCTGACTCGAGCGGCCGCGGCGCGGGCATGCTCACGAGTCGAGTGCGGAGCAAGGGCGATGCCCGGGACATGTCGCGGTACGATGAGCGGGATGTCGTCCCGTCATCTCCCCATGACCCGCGCCGAGCTCGACGCGCTCGGCATCGCGCAGCCCGACGTGGTGCTGGTGACGGGCGACGCGTACGTCGATCATCCCTCCTTCGCAATGGCCATCCTGGGCCGGTGGCTGGAGTCGCTCGGCTTCAGCGTCGCGATCCTCGCCCAGCCCGACTGGCGCAGCGCGGAGCCGTGGCGCGCGCTCGGCCGCCCGCGCCTGTTCTACGGCGTCAGCGCGGGGAACATGGACTCGATGATTAACCACTACACGGCGAGCCGGAAGCCGCGCAGCGACGACGCCTACTCGCCGGGTGGGCGCACCGGGCTTCGTCCGGACCGTCCCACGCCCGTCTACTGTCAGCGCTGTCGCGAGGCGTTCCCCGGCGTGCCCGTCGTCGCGGGCGGCGTGGAAGCCTCCCTCCGGCGGCTCGCGCACTACGACTACTGGTCGGACACGGTGCGGCCGTCGATCCTCGTCCCCAGCAAGTGCGACCTGCTCGTGTACGGGATGGGCGAGCGCCCGATCCGCGCGATCGCCGAGCGCCTCGCGCGCGGCGAGGATGTGAAGTCGCTGCGCGACGTTCCCGGCGTGGCCTACCTGCTCGGCGCGCGTGACGCGGTGCCATCCGACGCGCTCGAGCTGCCGAGCTTCGAGGCGGTGGCCGCGCGAACGGACCCGGGACGGCGAGCCTTCGCCGACGCCACGCGCATGATTCACCACGAGACGAATCCGCTCAACGCGCGCCGCCTGGCGCAGCGGCACGGCGACCGCACCGTCGTCGTCAACCCGCCCGCGATGCCCCTCACCGAGGAGGAGATGGACGCCGTGTACGGGCTGCCGTACCAGCGCACCCCGCACCCGTCGTATCGCGAGGCGATCCCCGCCGACGCCATGATCCGCGACTCCGTGACGATCATGCGGGGCTGCTTCGGCGGCTGCACCTTCTGCTCGATCACCACGCACCAGGGCCGCATCATCTCGTCCCGCTCCGAGTCCTCCGTCCTGACGGAGGTCACACGGCTGGCCGCCGCGCCGAGCTTCAAGGGCACGGTGAGTGATCTGGGCGGACCGACCGCGAACATGTACCGCATGCGCTGCACGCGTCCGGACGTCGAGCAGGTGTGTCGCCGGCTGTCGTGCGTCCACCCGAAGGTCTGCAAGCTCCTCGGCACGGATCATGGGCCCGTGATCGATCTCATGCGCAAGGCACGCGCGGTGCCCGGCGTGACGCGCGTCAACATCGCGAGCGGCGTCCGCATGGACCTGGCGCGACGCGACCCCCGCTACGTGCGCGAGCTCGCCGCCCACCACGTCGGCGGTCACCTGAAGGTTGCGCCCGAGCACACCGATCCCCGGACGCTCGCGTTGATGAAGAAGCCAGGGGTGGAGGACTTCGACGTGTTCGCGGAGGCGTTCCGCGCCGCGTCGCGCGCCGCGGGCAAGCCGAAGCAGTACCTGGTGCCCTACTACATCGCGAGCCATCCCGGCTCGACGGTGCAGGCGATGATCGACCTGGCGCTCTACCTGAAGCGCAACGGCTACCGCCCGCGCCAGGTGCAGGACTTCATCCCCGCCCCGATGGACATCGCGACCTGCATGTACTACACGGGCCTCGATCCCATCACGATGAAGCCGGTGACGGCGGCGCGCAGCGTGAGCGACCGCCGCGTGCAGCGCGCGCTCCTGCAGTTCTTCAAGCCCGAGAACTACTTCGAGACGTGCAAGGCGCTCCTAGACGCGGGCCGCGGCGACCTGATCGGCGACGGCTGCGACGCGCTGATCCCCGCCACGCCGCCGCGCAAGGCAATCGAGGCGCGCCGTGCCGCCGCAGAGCGTCGCGATGCGCCCGCGCGCGGCGACGACCTCGACGCGGGCGGCTACCAC
>JBKPPN010000160.1:0-7559 GCA_046733575.1 Candidatus Methylomirabilota bacterium
CGCGTGCCCGCACCGCGGCGGCAACGTCGCCCTCGACGCGGGCGGTCGCGTGTACGCCGCCTGGTACACGGAGGGACGCGAGGGGACGCCCGACATGCTGTTCGGCGTGGCGGAGCACGGACGTCGGGTGGCCAGGCCGCATCGTCTCCACACCGCGTCCGGCACGGTGCCGGATCACGTCCGCCTCGCCGTCGACGCGCGCGGGCGCGCGGTGATCGTGTGGGAGGACATGACCGCGGCGCGTCGGCGCGTGCTCATGCGCTACAGCGTTGACGGTGGCCGCACGCTCGGTCGCGTGCAGACGCTGTCGTCGGTCGTGAAGGCGTACACGCCCGACGTCACCGCGGCGCCGAACGGTGACTTCGTCGTCGTGTGGACGGAAGAGGCCTTCCCCGACGTCCGCACGGTCGTCCAGACGCTGACGCTGCCCGTGCGGTAGAGTCGGAGCGTGATCGCCGCGCTCGTCCTCGCCTCCGTCGTCGCCGCCGCGCCCGCCAGCGCTCCCGCCGACACGCACGTCCGCTTCGCCGTGAGCGTGGAGGAAGCGAAGGCGCATCTCCTCGTGGTCCGCGAGCTGTACGCGGCCGGCGACCCGCGCGAAGCCGCGCTGCACGCCTCGCATCCCGTGCAGGAGATCGGCGCACGCATCACCGGGCCGATCACGCGCGCCGACGCGGCCCTCGGCGCACGCGTGAAGGACGCGCTCCGTGCGCCGCGTCGCGACGTCGACGCACGCGTGCCGCGCGCCACGCTCGAGCGCACCGTCGACACCACGGAGGCCTCGCTCGACGAGGCCCTCGCGCGCGTGGTCCCCGCCGACGTCCGCGCCACGCTCGCGTTCCGGGCGGCCGTGCTCCGCATGCTGCTCGACGCGATGGTGAAGGAGTACGACGAGGGCGAGAAGAACGGTCGCATCACGCAGCTGGTGGAGTACCACGACGCCTACGGCTACTTCCGTCGCAGCCAGGCGCTCTACCAGGAGGTCGCCCCCGGGTTGAAGGAAGCGTCGGCGCGCAGCGCCGCGCTCGCCGACGAGCGGTTCGCCGCGCTCGCACGCGCGCTCCCCGGCCTGGCCCCGCCTGCGACGGTCGTGCCGACCGCGACGATCAAGGAGACGGTGGCCGGGCTGGTCCAGGCGCTGACGCTCCCCCGCGCCGGCTGACGTGCTCCATCCCCGCGGCGTCCTCACCGTCGCCGCCGCGCTCTTCGTCGCCCTCGCGCTCGTGATCCTCCTCGCGGGGACGCCGTCCGCCGACGTCGCCGTGCGCGAGTCGGTCCTCGGCATGGCCTCACCCGGCGTCGTGGCGGTCATGCGACTGGTCACCTACGCGGGCGCGTGGTACGTGCTGTTCCCCGGCACCCTGATGCTCGTCGCGGCGCTGCCCGCGGCGCGCCGTCAGTGGTGGATCTGGTGCGTGCTGATGGTTCTCGCGCCGATCGCGGAGTGGGTGTTCAAGAACCTGGTGCGCCGCGCGCGGCCGGAGGCGACGTCGTTCGCCTTCCCGAGCGGCCACGCGACGGCGGCGGCGGCGTTCTTCGGCGCGGTGGTGTACCTGGCCGGCAACCTGCCGCGCCCCGTCGCGCTCGTGGTGCGGATCCTCGCCCTGGCCGGCATCGTGCTCGTCGGACTGAGCCGCATCGTCCTGCGCAAGCACTGGCCGGCTGACGTGCTGGCGGGGATCGCGCTCGGCCTGGCGCTCACGTCCGTCGCGGTGCTGATCGCCGAGCGTCGTGACGGTCAGTAGCTCTTGGGCAGCCCCAGGACGTGCTCGGAGAGGAAGTTGAGCACCATCTGCTGCGACACCGGCGCGATCTTGTAGAGGCGGACCTCGCGCCACAGCCGCTCGACGTAGAACTCCTTCGCGTAGCCGTAGCCGCCGTGCGTCTGCACGGCCACGTCGCACGCCTCGAAGCCCGCCTCCGCCGCCATGAGCTTGGCCGTGTTGGACTCCGCGCCGCACGGCCGGCCGTTGTCGAACAGCCAGGCCGCCTTCAGACACATCAGCTCGGCCGTCTCCAGCTTGGCCCACGCCATGGCGAGCGGATGCGCGATGGCCTGGTTCTGTCCGATGGGACGGTCGAACACCACGCGCTCCTTGGCGTACTGCGTGGCGCGCTCGAGGGCCGCGCGGCCGATGCCGACGGCCTCGATGGCCGTCAGCACGCGCTCGGGATTGAGGGAGTCGAGGAGGTGATAGAAGCCGCTCCCCACCTCCCCCACCACGTTCTCGAGCGGGATCTCGAGCCCGTCGATGAAGATCTCGTTGGAGTCGACGGCGGCGCGACCCAGCTTCTCGATCACGCGCACGGTGATCTTCGCGCGATCGAACTCGGTGAAGAAGAGGGTCAGGCCCTTGAAGGGCTTGGCGGGGTCGCGCGGCGACGTGCGGGCGAGGAGGAGCATGTGCGTCGCGTTCTGGGCGTTGGTGTTCCAGACCTTGCGGCCGTTCACGACGAAGCGGTCGCCCTTGCGCTCCGCCACCGTGGTGATGCGCGAGGTGTCGGTGCCCGCATTCGGCTCCGTGACCCCGAACGACATCACGATCTCGCCGGTGGCGATGCGCGGCAGCATCCGGCGCTTGAGGTCCTCGCTGCCGTGCTTGACGAGCGGCATGGGCGGGAACATGTAGAAGTGCACCGGCGAGGCGCCGCTCGTGCCCGCGCCGGCGGCGCAGATCTCGTGCAGCATGAGCGCCGCTTCCGTCACGCCGAGGCCCGAGCCGCCGTACTCCTCGGGGATGATCATCCCCAGCCATCCGCCGTCCGCGAACGCCTTCACGAAGTCGTGCGGATACTCGGCCTTGCGGTCCCTCTCCAGCCAGTAGTCGAGCGAGAAGCTACGGGCGATCGCGGCCACTTCCTTGCGGATCAGTTCCTGTTGCTCGGTGAGGGCGAAGTCCATCGTTCAGCCTCGCGTGAAGGGATGAACAGGATTCTAACGCTCGGAGCCCGCGCTCGGAATGTCCGATCGGCACCGTGGCGGGGGGAGGATTCGAGCGCCGAGGGCCGACGACACGCCGGCTGCGGTGCTAGGATAGGCCCGCCATGGCGGTGAAGGCGCTCTATGCGTTGCAGAACGGGTTCATGGGGCTGGCGCGATCGGGACTGTTTTACGGCGATTACTCGGCCGAGCGGGTGCAGATTCCGGTGGCCTGCTGGCTCGTGCGGACGACGGACGCCACGATTCTCTTCGACACGGGGTTGTCGCCGCGGGCGATTCCGGGGCTGGTGCGGAGCGATCCGCTCGCGCGGTTCAGCGAGGACGATCTGCTCGTGCATCGTCTCGATGCGATCGGGCTCGAGACGAGTGACGTCGACATGGTCGTGCTGTCGCACCTGCACTACGACCACGCGGGGGGCGCCGCCCTCTTTCCGAAGTCGCAGCTGATCGCGCAGAACGACGAGTACAGCTACGCGCTCTACCCGGCGTCGTTCTTCGCCAGCTTCTACTACCGGAAGAACTTCGAGCTGCCCGGGTACACCTGGCGCCTGCTGGACGGCGACGCGGAGCTGGCGCCCGGGGTGACCGTCCTCCGGACGGACGGCCACACGCCGGGCCACCAGTCACTGCTCGTCGAGCTACCCGAGACCGGTCCCGTCATCCTGGCCGGCGACGCCTGTTACTGGCGCGAGCACCTCGAGACGGAGCGCCCACCCGGCGTCGTGTGGAATCCCACCCTCGCCATGCACTCGATCAAGCGTCTCAACACGCTCGCGCGCCTCACGCACGGCACGGTGTTTCCCGGTCACGACCCCGAGTTCTGGAAGACGGTCAAGCAGCCGCCCGACTTCTACCGGTAGCACGCGCCCGGCCGAACCATCGGCAGGCGCCTCGACACGGTCCCCGCGCGACGCCGCGCCGGAGTGTCGCATGCCAGCCCAGCCGGTGCGCCCTGCAGCGGCTAGCTCTTCTTCGAGGAGCTCCGCTTCCGCCCGCTCGACCGCGACGACGATCGCTTGCGCGGGACCTTCGCGCCCTTCTTGCGCGCCTCCGACAGCCCGATGGCGATGGCCTGCTTGCGGCTCTTCACGGTCTTGCCGCTCCCGCCGCTCTTCAGCTTTCCGCGCTTCATCCGGTGCATGGCCGACTTCACGCTCTTGCCCGCTTTCGAGCCATACTTGCGACCACCACTGCGCTTCTTCGTCGCCATCTCGTCCTCCCCAGGACGCGGGACGCGTCCTGCTCAGGGACGCGCGTACGCGCGTCTGTCTCGCGAACCCGCCTGCGAGGCGGAGTCCGACGCAGGATCGACAAAGCAAACTCCGTGCTGGCGAGTCTCGACGGCGCGCTCGTCAGCCCGCCACGAGCGCCGCCCGCATGCGCGCGAGCGCCTCGAGCACCAACGCACGCGGAGCGCCGAAGTTCAGTCGCGCGAACCCGACGCCGCCACGACCAAACGTCGCGCCGTCGTTCAGCGCCACCCGCGCGCGCTCCAGGAAGAACGTGTACGGATCCGCCGCGGCGGGGCCGGCGTCGCGACAGTCGAGCCAGGCCAGGTAGGTCGCGTCCGGCGCCGTGATACGCACGCCGGGAAGATCGCGCTGCACGGTGGCGACCACGGCATCGCGCGTCGCCTCGAGGTAGCCCAGCAACGCGTCCAGCCACTCGCCGCCGTCGCGGTAGGCCGCGAGCGCCGCGACGTAGCCGAGGATGTTGACGGACGGGACGACGTCGCCCAGCCCTGCCGTGAATCGCGCGCGCAGCTCGGGATCCGGGATGACGGCGAGCGCGCACTTCAGGCCGGGCTGGTTGAACGACTTGCTGGGCGCCATGAGCGTGATCGTGCGTCGGGCGACGTCGGGATCGAGCGAGGCGACGGGCACGTGCTCGTGGCCCGCGTAGGTGAGATCGCAGTGGATCTCGTCGCTCACGATGCCGAGCCCGTGACGCAGGCAGCGCTCCGCCAGCGCGCCGAGCTCCGCGCGCGTGAAGGCGCGCCCCACCGGGTTGTGCGGGTTGCAGAGCAGGAACAGCCGCGTGTCCGGATGCACGGCGCGCTCGAACGCATCGACGTCGACCGCGTAGCGGCCGTCGGCGTCGCGCGCGAGGGGGGCCTCGTCGAGACGCAGGCCGAGGTTGCCGGGAAGGCGCAGGATGGGCGGATAGAGCGGCGTCTGCAGCACGATCCCCTCGCCGGGCGAGGTGAGGATGCGGCCGGCCACGTTGAACCCCGGGATGACGCCCGGGATCGGCAGGATCGCCTCGAGCGGGACGCGCCAGCCGTAGCGCTTGGCGAGTCGCTCGGCGAAGACCTCGTGCAGCGGGGAGACCTCGAACTTGTAGCCGTAGCCGAAGACGCCGTGCTCCACGCGCTCCCGCAGCGCGGCGATCACGGCGGGCGGCGAGGCGAAGTCCATGTCGGCGACCCAGAGCGGCAGCACGTCGGGCGGATATTTCGACCACTTGCTGCCCGGGACGGCGCGGCGGTCGATCGGGCGATCGAAGTCGACGCGCATCAGGATGCCGCCGGTCTCGCGCGCTTCACGAAGCGGAAGTCGCAGTGCGGGGCGCCCTGCATGATGGTCTGCGTGCGCGTCAGCTCGATGTCGTCACTGAAGCCCTCGGCAAGAGCGAAGTCGCGATTGCAGGAGAGCAGCGCGCCGAGCTCCGGGATCCCCAGGCTGCGGTACATCTCGGCGTAGCGGCAGCGCGTGACGTTGAACGAGAAGCGGTCGTCGCTCTGCTCGAGGACGTCCATGCGGTAGGCGTCGCCCTTCTGCCAGTCTTCCAGCGCGCGCGCCAGGTGACCGAGCGAGGTTCCTCCCTGCTGGGAGGCCACCTCGCGACCCTGGGCCTGCGCGACGTTGACGATGACGTCGCGCACGATGTCGACGACGCGCTCGCGGCCGAATTCCTTGCCCAGGGCGTCGATGACGGGGAGCAGGATGCGCGCCTCGATCTCGCGACGTTTCAGCACGCCGATCTCGTTCAGTCGATCGGGAGGCAGCATGTCGATCTCCTTCACTCGGCGGTCCAGCCGCCGTCCACGACGAGGGTGTGACCGGTGATGAATGATGCCAGATCCGAGGCGAGGAACAGCACGGGCGCGGCGATCTCGCGCGGCTCGGCGACGCGCCCGAGCGGCGTGCGTCGGCGCAGGTCCTCGAGAAAGCCGGGGCGCTCGAACACCGGCTCGGTCAGCGGCGTGCGGACGTAGCCCGGCGCCACGCAGTTCACCCGCACGCCGTGCCCGGCCCACTCGAGGGCCAGCACGCGGGTGAGCTGCGCCACGCCACCCTTGCTCGCCGCGTACGCCGCCATCTCCGCGCGTCCGACCATCTGGTATACCGAGCCGACGTTCACCACCGCGCCGCGACGCCGCCCGATCATGCGGCGACCCACCGCCTGGGTGAGGAAGAACAGGCCGCGCGTGTTGACGGCGAACGTCGCGTCCCACGCCGACTCCGTCACGGCGCCGGCCGGCTCGCGGAGGCTCGTGCCAGCGTTGTTCACGAGCACGTCGATGGCGCCGTACCGCGCTTCGACGGCGTCGACGAAGGTCGGGAGCGCGGCCGTGTCGGCGACGTCGAGTCGCTCCGCGACGGCGCGACCGCCCGCCGCCGCCACGAGCGCACAGGTCTCGTCCAGTCGGGTCGGCTCGCGGCCCGCCACGACCACGGTCGCGCCCGCCTCGGCGAAGGCCAGCGCGATCCCGCGACCGATCCCCTGCCCGGCCCCCGTCACGATCACGACGCGTCCGGTGAACTCCAGTGTCAGCGTCACCGCGACCGTCGACACCTCACGCGCGACGGCGGGGCCGGAAGAGCACGGGATAGAGTCCGTCGGGCAGGAAGAAGACGAGCGCGATGTACGTGAAGCCGACGAAGATCAGCCACGAGCGCACGAGATCGCTGAGCACCTCGCGGGCGAGGATCACGATGGCGGCGCCGAGGAAGGATCCGAGCAGCGTGCCCGTCCCGCCCAGGGTGGCGTACAGGACCGCATCGCCGGACAGCGGCCACGACAGGTTCTCGGGGGACGCGATGCGCTCGTGCACCGCGGTCAGCGCGCCGGCCAGACCCGCGAAGGCCGCCGACACGCCGACCGCGACCGTCTTGTACTGCTCGACGTCATACCCGGCGAAGCGGACGCGCACCTCGTTCTCGCGAATCGCGAGCAGGACCTCGCCGAACTGCGACCGGGTCACCGCGCGCAGGAGCAGGTATGCCCCGACCACGACGACCAGCGTCACATAGTAGAAGACGAGCTGCCGGCCGAGGTTCACGCCGAGGAACGGCGCGGGCACCACGCCGGGCAGCCCGTTGTCGCCGTTCGTGATCCCGCGCGGGTCCGTGAGGACGATCAGGTAGAGCGCCTCCGCGCACGCGAACGTGACGAGGAAGACGGCGACCGATCCCACCCGCGCGCTCAGGAATCCGACTCCGAGCCCCACGACCGTCGCCGCCACGACGGCGGCGAGCAGCACCACGGGCGCGGACGTGACGCCGCCGCGCACGATCAGCATGCCCGTGGCGTAGGCCCCGACGCCGAAGAAGGCGGCGTGGCCGAAGGAGAAGATGCCGACGTAGCCGTTCAGGAAGTCCCACGCCATGGCGTA
>JBKPPN010000161.1:0-3395 GCA_046733575.1 Candidatus Methylomirabilota bacterium
TGTACATCCAGTACGTGGCGAACGCCCCCAGCATCACGAGCTCGCCGTGCGCCGCGTTGAGGATGCCGCTCACCCCGAAGATCAACGACAGCCCGACCGCGGCCGCCGCGTAGACGCCGCCCTGCAGGATGCCGTTGATGAGGGTCTGCACGACGTCGATGAGGAGGTTCACGTGCCGAACGCGGGCGCGCGCGACCGCGCTACTCGAACACGGAGATCTTCACGGGCGTGCACCTGTAGCCGTTGCACGGCGCCAGCACATCCAGCGGACAGTTCGACAGCCCCACGATCAGGTCCATCTCGGCGCGGAACTCGATGTAGTCGCCCGGCTTCGTGACCGGCTCCCCGATGACCCAGCGTTTCCGCTCGCAGTCGTGGTGGTAGTCCATGAACAGGTCCATCGTGTCCGGGATGTCCTCGGGCAGGAGCCCGTACGGCGCCACCGCGTTGGCGATGTTCTCGTGACAGCCGTCGCGCGGTCCGACGCCGTAGGAGTCGTACAGGTAGCGGTTGCACATCCGGTTGTGCGTGTCGTGAACGCCCTTGATCTCGGGCGTCTCCTTCAGGATCGTCATCATCGGCCGGCAGATGGTCGACATCAGCGTGTCGCCCTCGGTGAGGCGATCGCGCGGCACGTACTCCGCGCCCGGCTTGGGGATGTAGCGCGTGCGCGAGTACGACGTCGACAGCTTCTCGCGCGGGTTGTCCTTGTTGAACAGCGCCATGTCGACGACCTGCTTGCCCTCGACATCGGTGACCCGCAGGACTTGGCCCTTCGTCAGGGTGACGGCGAGCCCCGTCTTCGGCGGCATCACGTGCTCATAGACCGTCTTCACTTGCGGTCTCTCCACGGCGTCAGCGGGTACGTCACCTTCGCCGCCTTCGTGCCGCCCGCCTCGGGCGGGTACACCAGCACGAACTTGCCGCCCTGGTTCTGCACCGCGAGGGGTGGCTTCTGGACGATGCCGCCGTCGGCGCCGAACTTCACGCGTCCGTACACGGTCTGGATGTCCTGCTTGTGGAGCTGCTCCATGATCTGCTCGCGCGCCTTGTCGTCGAGCGGCGGCGCCGCGCCGACCGTCTCCACCGCCACCTGCTGCGCCACCAGCGCGGCCGCGCCGGCCGCCTGCACGTAATCCGCCTGGTGGCCGTACTTCTTCTCGAGGGCGGCCGCGAAGTCCTGGTTGGAGCCGAACACGGGATCCTTGTACGCGAACGTGGGCAGCCACTCCGACGCCGAGATCACGCCCTCGGCGTCCTTGCCGAACTCCTTCACGAACTCCGGCACGGTGGGCCCGTAGCTGAAGGCGAAGCCCTTCGGCATGAAGTCCACTTCCTTGGCCGCCTTGAAGGCGCGCAGCGCGTTGGCGAGCAGCCCGCCCACGAGCACGACGTCGGGATTCGCGCGCTTCACCTTGAGCATGATCGAGTTGTACTCGGTGAGGTCGACGGGGAAGATCTCGTAGTGCACGACGTCCATCCCCATCTCGCCCGCGAACTTCTTGAACCCCTCCGCGGACAGCTTGCCGAAGAGATGATCGGCGCCGATGACGGCCGCCGTCTTGGGCTTGGGCGTCACGAGCGAGAACACCTTCGCCGCGCCCTCCACCTCGTCGAACGTCTTGTTCAGCGTGGCGAACGCATACTTGAACCCACGCTCGTAGATGGGATTGGCGCTCGCGGCGCCGGAGATGTAGGGGAACTTGTACTTCTCGGCCACGGCGGTGGCGGCGAACACGATGCTCGATCCGAAGGCGCCCAGCAGCAGGTCGACCTTGTCGGACGTGATCAGTCGCTCCACCAGCTGTGCGTTCTTCTGCGGACTCGACTCGTCGTCGTAGTAGATCAAGCGCACGGGATACGCCGTCCCCTTGACCTTGATCCCGCCCTTCGCGTTCACCACCTCCGCCCAGTAGTCGTAGACCTCTTTGAACAGCGCCGCGTCCCGACTGAAGATCCCGCTGAGCGACAGCGCCACCCCGACCTTGAACTCCTTCCCCTGCGCCGCCGCCTCCCGCGTTCCGACCCAGGAACTGCTCGGCGCCGCCACCGCAAGCGCCACGACGAGAAGAAGCGCCATCCACCGCCGAGCGCGTCCCAGTCTCTTCATGTCCTCACCTCGTCTCCAAGCTGTCGAGAGGCGGGCCGCCGCGGCCCCCCTCGATCTAATCCAACAGGGCCTTTCGCTGTCCGCCGTCGAGGTTGATGATGGCGCCGTTCATGAAGCTCGCACGGTCGGACGCAACGAACGCGACGACGTTCGCGACCTCTTCCGGCGTGCAGATCCGTCCGAGCGGGATGCTCTTCTCGGCGCGCTTCTGCGCCTCGTCGACGCTGATCTTGCGCGTCTTGGCGATCCCGCCGATCAGGTAGTCCCAGCGCTCGGTGGCCACCGGGCCGGGATTGACGGCGTTGATGCAGATGTTGTTGCGACCGTACTGCTCGGCCAGCGCGACGGTCACGGCGAGATCGGCGGCGTTCGCCGCGCTCGGCGTGAGCTCGATGCCGATCGGCTTCACGCCGTCGTTGCCGACGACGTTGACGATCCGGCCCTTCCCCTGCTTCAGCATGTGCGGGATCACCGCCTTCATGCAGCGCACGTAGCCCATGAACTTGAGCTGGAGCGCCAGCTGCCAGTCCTCTTCCTTCAGCTCGAGGAGCAGGCCGCCGGGCGCGGCGCCGGCGTTGTTCACCAGGATGTCGATGCGGCCGAACTTCTTCACGGTCAGATCGACGATCCGCTGGACGCCCGTCTCGTTGGTGAGGTCGCCCGCCACCGCGAAGATGTCGCCGCCCGTGGCCTTGGCCAGCTCACCGACGGCGATGTCGAGCTCGTTCTGCGTGCGCGCGCAGATCGCGACCCGGGCCCCTTCCTCGGCGAGGGCGCGCGCGACCGCCTTGCCGATCCCCTTGCTCCCGCCGGTGACGAGCGCCACCTTGTCCTTCAGCCCCAGGTCCATGTCGCTGCTCCTCCGTCGTGAAATGGCCGCGTCCGTCGCGCGCGCAGCGGCGCACCACGGGGTCGGTCGCGAGGGGGCGAGGGTAGCAAAGCGAGGGGGACCGGTCAACGTAACCCATAGGCTTCACGGGCGTTTCGCGCACGCCACGAACGCGGTGCGCGCGGGCCATGAGGTAATATCCCGCCGTGCAGCGCACCGTCGAGCAATCCGGAGGATCGTGATGCGACTCGTGGACCTCTCGCACCCCTGGAACATGCACACGCCGGGCTGGATCGGCTATCCCGGCTCGAAGATCTACTACACGCAGACCCTGCAGACGAACCGCATCGTGTCCCAGCGCGTGGAGACCTCCCTCCACGTGGGCACGCACCTCGACGGACCGATGCACGCCGCGGACGGCGCGGGCGACATCGCGTCGCTGCCCCTGACCAAGCT
>JBKPPN010000162.1:0-17161 GCA_046733575.1 Candidatus Methylomirabilota bacterium
GTCGAGACCGGTTCTCGTCATGAGACAGGGCACGCACATTCGATCGTTGAGAAGGGTGCGCGCGACCAGGCCGCGCGCGCGACTCGGCTCACTCCCCGCGGGGCTGCTGTCCTGTCGGTCGACGGCTCGGTGCACGCCGCACTCCTGTCGAGTTTGACGGAGATCCGCAGTGGCGCGCGGAACGCCCGCGAGGGACGACGCGGGTCATCGATGAATCAGCCATCTCTCGCAGTGAGCGAGCGTAGGTCTACCGCACGAGCCGCAGCAATACACCGATCGGTAGATTTCCGTATATCGCTCGATGCGGCTCGGCGCGCAGCGTCGGGGTGTCGAGACTCTTGCCACTCCGACGAGGGAGCGAAACGTCGCGGCACGCCCCTTTAGGCGCTTTTCGTGGCTTCCACGCGCTCGCGCCACCGCGACGCGTCTCGCCCCGGTGTCGAACGATTTGTCACCTCTCCTCGACGTCCGTCACGAGGGCCGCTGGCGCGAGGACTTGGACACGTCGTCGGCTCGGTGCAACATTTGCGTGTCGCTCCTCGTCGCCGTGTCGCGCGTCGAAACGACTCTCACATTCACACCACCGATCGCGTCGAGGGAGACCGCCATGCGCCTTCGAAAGGCTGCCGTCGCCACCGTCATGCTCGCCATCGTCATGCTCGCGACCGCCCACGTCGCGGACGCGACCTTGACGCTCACCCAGGACGGCATCAACCTCGGGTTCAAAGCGTCGACCGTGGTGAGCGGCCTTCCCCAGATCGCCGGCGAAGGGCCCTTCGGTCTGGCCCTGACGGGCAACGGCAACATCCTGGTGTCCGATTTCGCGAATGCCACCCGCTACGTCTTCCCCGACGTCGACAATCAGACCGTCGCCAACGCGCTGTTCACGGTGCCGTCCGGCTCGGCCGCGAGTGGCTACGCCAGTGGTATCGGCGCCGCCTTCGGTTCTGACTTCGGCCAGTTCGTCCGGTTCAACGAGAACGGCACGGTGGCCGCGCCGCTGGTGCCGTCGGTCGGCGCGGCCCTCGGCATGGCCGCCAACCCAACCAACGGCCATCTCATCGCGACGAGCTTCATCGGACTCATCGAGATCGATCCCATCGCGAACACCTTTCGTCTCATCACCCCGCTCCCTGGCGATGCCGACGGCGTTTCGCTGTCGCCCGACGGCTCGGTCGCGTACATCGGCTTCTTCGGGAGCGGTCGCGTTCGCGGCTATCGCGTCTCGGACGGCGCGGTCGTGTTCGACAGCGGCGTGATCGGGCATTTCCCCGACGGCACGGGCGTCATCACGAGCAACAACGCGCTGAACGGCAAGATCATCGTCAACGGCGAGGACGGCGTGGTGTTGCTGCTGGACCCGAACGGGCCCCCCGGCAATGCCGTGATCATCGCCACGAATCCGGGTCAGCGTGGCGACTACGTCGCACCGGACCGCACCAACGGGAGCCTCCTGCTCGACTTCTCGACAGAGATCAGCCGTCTGTCGTGCGGCACCGGCTGTGCGATCGGCAGCTCGCCGACACCCCCATCGGTGCCGGAACCGGCGTCGTCCGCCGCGCTCGTCGCCCTGGGCCTCGGCCTGCTTCCCGTCTTGGCCCGACGCGCGCGGCGCTAGGCCCCGCCGGGCACGAGACGCTACGCGCGTCCTGTCTCCGTCACGACAGGAACGGCAGCGGCCGGTCGGTGCGCGCGTGTTTCACCTGCGTCCGGATCTCGCCGTGGCGCAGCTTGAGCGACGTGTGACAGAGGCAGGGGCAGAATGGGCCGATGCACCGGCCCTTCATGCAGAGCTCGTCGTCGGACGGGACGGGATCAGGCGGGACCTCGCGCCGCTTCTTCGCCATTGCAGAGCCCTCGAGCTGGAGAGGACTGGGTACCGGTGCGGCGCGGACCATACCCGATCCCGGCGTCGGCGTGAACCCGCTGCCGTGTCTCCGTCGGCCGAGACCGCGGTCAGGCGGCGCGGATGGCCGGCGCGTCGGACGGTGTGAGCGCGGCGGCGAGAACCTCGTCGGCGGTGTCGACGAACACGAAGTGGAGCTCGGCACGCAGGGGCTCGGGGACGTCCTCGGTGTCGCGCTCGTTCCGTCGGGGAAGGATCACCGTCCGGACGCCGGCGCGGTGGGCGGCGAGCACCTTCTCCTTGATCCCGCCCACGGGCAGAACCTTCCCGCGCAGCGTGATCTCGCCCGTCATGGCGACGTCGCTCCGCACCGGGCGATGGCTCACCAGCGAGGCCAGCGCGCTGACCATCGTCACGCCCGCCGACGGTCCATCCTTGGGAATGGCCCCCGCCGGGACGTGGATGTGGATCGTCTTGCCCTCGAAGACCTTGGGATCGATGCCGAGAGTCTCCGCGTTCGACCAGACGTACGAGACGGCGGCCTGCGCGCTCTCGCGCATGACGTCGCCGAGCATGCCGGTGAGGACCAGCCGGTGCTCGGTGCTCGGCATCATCGTGGCCTCGACGAACAGCACGTCGCCGCCGACGGGCGTCCACGCCAGCCCCGTGGCCACCCCCGGCCGGGTGGTGCGCTCCGCGACGTCGTCGAAGAAGCGCGGACGGCCGAGGGAGTCGACGACGCGGTCGGCCGTGATGGGCCCTGACGCTGCGCTGCCCTCGGCGAGCCGTCGCGCCACCTTGCGCGCGATCGTGGCGATCTCCCGCTCGAGACTGCGGACACCCGCCTCGCGCGTGTAACCGCGCACGATCTCGCGGAGCGCCGCACGGTCGATCACGAGCTCTTCGGACGCCAGCCCGTGCGCCGCGCGCTGCTTGGGAATCAGGTACTGCTCCGCGATGCCGATCTTCTCCTCGTCCGTGTACCCCGACAGCGTGAGGACTTCCATGCGGTCGCGCAGCGGCCCCGGGATCGTGTCGAGCGTGTTCGCGGTGGCGATGAAGAGCACCTGCGAGAGGTCGAAGGCCACGCCGAGATAGTTGTCGACGAAGGTGTGGTTCTGCGCGGGGTCGAGCACCTCGAGGAGCGCGGACGACGGGTCGCCGCGCCAGTCGGCGCCGATCTTGTCGATCTCGTCCAGCATGAACACGGGATCCCGGGTCTCGGCACGGCGCAGGCCCTGGACGATCCGACCCGGCAGCGCGCCGATGTAGGTGCGACGATGGCCGCGGATCTCCGCCTCGTCGCGCACGCCACCGAGCGACATGCGCACGAAACGCCGTCCCAGCGCGCGCGCGATGCTCTGCCCGAGGCTGGTCTTGCCCACGCCAGGCGGTCCCACGAAGCAGAGGATCGGCTCGCGCGCCGGCGTGTCGCCCGTCACCGGAGGCGGCGGCTCCGGCACCCGCGTGTGGGTCACGCCGGATCGCGGCGCCGCGGACGTGCGCTGCTCGCGCAGCTTCTTGACCGCGAGGTACTCCAGAAGCCGGTCCTTGATCCTCTCCAGGTCGTAGTGATCCTCGTCGAGGACGGCCCGTGCGCGCGCGATGTCGATGTCGCCGCCGCTCGCCGTCTGCCAGGGCAAGCTCGCCATCCATTCCAGGTACGTGACGATCATGCCGTGCTCGGGCGAGGCGGTGGAGAGCCCGGACAGGCGGCTCAGCTCGCGGTCCGCCTCGCGGCGCGCCTCGTCGGGGAGCCTCGCCTCCTCGATGCGGCGACGCAGCTCGACCACCTCGCTCTTCTCGGCGTCCTCGTCGCCCAGCTCGCGCTGGATGGAGCGGAGCTGTTCGCGGAGGTAGAACTCCCGCTGCGACTTGGAGAGACGCTCCTGGGTGTCGCTCGAGATCTTGTGACCGAGCTCGCGCACGGCCAGCTCGCGCTGCAGCAACTCGATGAGCCTCCGCAGCTTGTCCGTCACGGAGTCGAGCTCGAGGAACTCCTGGCGCGCCCGCATCTCGATGGGGCTCAGCGCGGCGATGAAGTACACGACGTGCCGGGCGTCGACGACGTTGGCGGCGGCCGTGGCGAGATCGTCGGGCAGCTCGGGCGACACCTCGACGAGCCGGCGAAAGACGTCCAGCACCGCCTGACGGAGCGCGTCCACCTCGGTGCCCGTCGTCGGCCGATCGGGTGCGGCCGCCACACGCGCGACGAGGTACGGCTCGGAGCCGAGCCAGTCGAGGATCCGCACACGCTCCACGCCCTGGACCATGAGCCGCACGGTGCCGTCGGGCGCGCGCGCGAGCTGGTGGATCACCGCGACCGTGCCGATGCGATGCACGTCGTCCGGACCGGCCTGCTCGACGGCGGGATCGCGCTGGGCCACCAGCGCGAGCAGCCGGTTCCCCCGCATGACGTCGTCGACGAGCTTCAGCGAGCGGGACTGACCGACGGCCAGCGGCACCGCGGTGAGCGGGAAGACCACGGTATCGCGGAGGGGGACGACGGGCAGCGCGTCCGGGACGGTGAACGACGCCGTGCTGACGTCGGGTCGCGTCGCCATCAGGCACTCGCCGCGCGCTTGGGCAGCGTGATGCGAAGCAGGCCGCCGTCGTAGCGCGCCTCGACGGCGTCCGCGGCGACGGCGACGGGAAGGGGGATCTCGAGACGGAACGGGCCGCGACGGATGCCGGCGGCGTGATAGACGGCCGAGTCGTGGCCGCACGCGAGCGTGCGATCGCCTTCCACGACGACCACGTCGTCGAAGAGCTGGATCTCGACGTCGGGCTCGTTCATCCCGGCGAGATCGACCATGACCTCGACCGTGCGCGCGGTCTCGTAGAGATCGGCATCGGGACGCCAGCGCGCCTCCACGAGCAGGCGCACACGGTCGCGATGCCACGGGTCATCGAAGGGCCAGATGGGACTCGACTGCACGATGACGGCACGACGAACGGTGACACGCCGATACTGCATCCCCCGCCTCGGCGCCATTGTGCTCACGACCGCCGACCCCACGCAAACGGATGCGTGCGACGCTCAGCCGCGAGCAGGCCCTCACCGTCGCTGCGGTATGGTCAGAGGCCGAGCGATGACGTCGCGCAGTCCCGCACGAGTCGCCGGGGCGCGATCGATGTACTCGGTCGACGCCGACGTCGACCGCGGCGTTCGACCTTCGCGTCAGTCGGAGCGGCCGCGACCGGTTCGCTCCTGGAGCTCGTCGATGCGCTTCGACGCCTCGGCCTTCGTCAGGTCGGGATCGAACGACTCGCGCGCTTCCTCGCACAGTGTCTTCAGGTAGGACGCTTGGGCGCCGGTCATCGGCTCATCGCCGGTGACCCAGTCGTCGGGATCCTTCTCCCGGTTCGACGGCCCGCCTCCGGGATCGGCCTTCTTCGGATTCTCGGTGCTCATCGACGCATCACAGTGAGCAACCGCAATGCCATCGGGCGGTGTCACGCGGCTCGATGCCGTGGCGGCCGGGATTGACCCGGGGTCACGCACGACGCGAGTTGGATGCGGGTGTACGGTCTTGCGCGACGTCGGCAGCGACACCCCTGCCGACGTCGCGGCATCTCAATCGTGTCGTCCCGTGGTATCGGTCGACGTGTGGAGGAAGACGATGACGCGCGGGCTCATGGTGGCTCTCATCTGTGCGGCGCTCCTGACGGGCGGATGCGCCACCACGTTCGCTCCACGCGACGCCGGCGTCCCGGACGCGTCGACCGTGGTGTCCCCGGAGCAGACCGACCCGCGAGCACCGACCAATTTCGGCTCCGCGACACGCCCGAGATTCGGACCGCAGTATCCGTAGCGGTGCCGGACGCGACGGCCATGACGAGGGTCGTCGCGCGGCGAACCGGGTGACGACTTGATCCCGCCATGGACGGAGGCGATCATGCCGTGATGAGCGCCGCGACGGCCGTCGACGTCCGCCTCGGGCGTCGGCTCGTGCTCGACGAGATCTTCGACCTCTCGCTCTACCGGGCCTTGCACGCCATCGCCCCCGGCGGGCTCCGCCGCACGCTCGAGGCGCTCATTCCCGTGGAGACGCGTCACGTCGCCTTCTGGCAGGAATTCTTCGCGCTCCAGCACGTCACGCGGCTGGACGTCGGCCGTCGGCTGAGACTCGGCGTGATCGTCCTCGCGTGCCGGCTCTTCGGCGCCAGCGCCATTCACATCGTGCTCGAGGCGATCGAGGTGCACGGCATCACGAAGTATCTGGAGGTATGGCGGCGCTACGGCGATGGCCCTCTCGGCGCGGCGGTGCGTGAGGTGCTCGACGACGAGTTCAAGCACGAGGACGCGCTCGTCACGGGGGAGGCCGAGCACTACATCAACCCCGATACCGTGCGAAACGTCTTCCTCGGGCTCAACGACGGTCTCGTGGAGATCGTCGGTGCCATGAGCGGCTTCTTCGCGGCGTTCAGCAGCACTGCGGCGGTCGTGGCGGCGGGGTTGACGGTCGGCGTGGCGGGCGCGCTCTCGATGGCGGCCGGCGCGTACATCGGGGCCAGCTCCGAGACGGAGCTGCGCGAGACGGCCGACGCGCGCCGTCGGTTCCTGGGCGAGCCCGCGAGCAGTGAGCCCCTCGAGCGCCCGGGCGTGTCGGCCACCGTGGTGGGGTTCGGTTACTTCATCGGCGCCGTGGTGCCGATCCTTCCCGCGCTGTTCGGGGCGCGCACCGTGTGGCCGACGGTGGTCGCGGGCGGCACGATGATCGTCGCGGTCTCGGCCATCGTGGCGTTCATCTCGGGCATGAAGGTCCGTCCTCGCATCGCGCGCAACGTCGTGATCACCGGCCTCGCCGTGGTCATCACGTACGTGCTCGGACTGCTGACGAAGCGAGTCCTCGGCGTCGACATCTAGCCGGCTGCTGAAGCGCGCCGCGCTTCCGCTCACATACGGGCAGCACGGGCGAAAGGGCCGGATGTCGCGGTGTCCCGAGTGACCGTCGTCCGACGGTGTCCCGCGCGGACTCGCTCGTGGCTCATCGCGCGGCCTTCTCGCCGGTCCGGCGGCTCCGCGAGGGCGGTCGGCGCTCGTCGGATAGCGGGTGTGCCTGGCGGAACTCCATGGCAGGCATGACGCGGACGACCTGTCCGTCGGCGTTCAGGATCCGGACGGGCGCTATCGCGTCGTCGTGTGACGGCAGCGTGATCGCACGGACGTCGCTTCTCATGGCGAGCCTCCTTCGCGCTCTCCGGGAGAGCGCGGCACGCCCTCGGACGACGTGCGGCGCCCTTCCACTTCTTGAGACGGATCCGCCCTCGAGTTCGTTCTCGTGCATCGACCGCAGCCGCTCGAGCTGACGCCTGTCAGGGCGCTCGGGTGTGCCGCCGTCTCTCGGTGTCAGGGACGTAAAAACAACATCGCGCCGCCTGTGGCGTCGAAGAAATCTCCGCGCCATCACGTTCGTCATACGGACAGGTGAAGGGAGCCCCCGGAGGCTCCTCTTCGATGGAGGTCGCGGTCATGAAACGACTGATCGGGGTGGTGCTCGGAGCGGCCATGCTGCTGGGTGGATGTGCCGTGTATGCGACGCCGGTGCCGCCGCCGGTGGCCGGCGTCTATGTGCCAGCGCCACCCGTTGTCGTCGCGCCGGGTCTCGTCTGGGGCTGGCACTGGCGCGGCGGCTACGGCGGGTGGCGCGCACACCGAGGTTGAGACGCCGGCCGGCGACGCGACGTGACGGCGCCACGCACGGTCAGAGGAGGAGCGTCTCAGCTGGTGCGCGGGCGTCGGATACCTGCGACGGCGCGGCGCTCCATCTGAAAGTTCCGGTCGATGATCAGCCGGTGATGAACTGGCCGAGGTAGCGGATGCCGGGCACCAGCGACAGCCGCTCCTTGGCGAGGCCGAGCACGGCGCCTGCCATGATCAGGGGGAACGCGGGCGCGCGGAGTGCGACCACGGCGACGACCGTCGCCCCGAACACCGAGAAGCTGAACGGATCGGGTAGCGCGATCGGCGCGAGGCGTGCGAGCGACACGACGAGCACGCCGATGACCGCGGGCGCCATGCCCCGCATCGTCGCCGTCACCCAGGCGTACCCGCGCACACGCTCGAGCACCGGAAGCACCACGAGCATGATGACGAACGACGGCACGAACGCCGCACTCGCGGCCACGACCGCGCCCGCCGTCCCCGCCAGCTTGTAGCCGACGTACGCCGCGATCATCAGCACCGGTCCCGGCGTCAGCTGGCCCAGCGCGAGACCGTCCATGAACTCGCGCGGCGTGAGCCATCCGAATTCACCGACGACCTGATCCTGGATGAACGCGATCATCGTGAGCCCGCCGCCGATCGTGAACGCGCCGACCTTGAAGAAGTAGGCGCCGAGCTGCAGCAGGTTCCCGGGATCCGGCGCTCCTCCGGAAAGCGACCCCATGCGCCCGCGCGCCACCGCCCACGACACCGCGAGCACGACGCCGATCACGGCGACCGCGATGACGGTGACCCGGCCTCGCCGCGCGGGATGGAAGAGCAGGAGCCCGAGACCGCCGGCCAGTACGAGGATCGCCACGATGCCGAGTGGCGACGCGGCGAAGGCGACCGCCGCCGCGATGCCGAGGAGCGCTTCGCGCCACGACGCCGCGGCGGCACGTCCCAGGCGATACACGGCCACCGCGAACAGCGCGAGCACGACTGGACTCAGCCCGTAGAGCGCGTCGCGGGCGGCGAGCGTGAACCCGATGGTCACGTAGAGCGCGCTCAGCGCCAGCATGACGGCGAAGGCGGGCAGCACGAAGCACAGTCCGCCCACGAGGCCGCCCCACCAGCCGCCCCGCGCATACGCGAGGAAGATGCCGAGCTGGGTCGCGGTCGCGCCCGGCAACATGTTCGCGACCGAGAGTCCCTCCAGGAACCGCTGCCTCGACACCCACTGACGGCGCTCCTGCAGCTCGGTCTGCATGACGCCGATGATGGCCGGCCCACCGTACGAGCTCGCGCCGAGCCACAGGAGCGACGTCGCGATCTCCCTCCAGCGCGGTGCGAGCTCGGATGACGTGCTCACGGTGCGCCCATGTGCGCGGACGGGTCGGCGCACGGGAGCCGGCGACTCAGGGGGCCTGACTCGCCGCCGGTGCGGGCCTGGGCGACTGCAACGCGACCTTGTCATACGACTGCACGGTCGCGCGATACGTCTTCGCTGCCGACGACATCGGCAGCGAGAAGTAGCCGCGACTGCCCGCGTTGATCGTCCCCATCACCCAGCCCGACGTGCTCGTCGTGACGGCCCCGTTGTCGTCGAGACCCTCGATCTGCACCCGGATGTTCGTGATGCGATAGTCGGACCCGTTGTAGACGTACCCCTCGACCCCGAGGCCGCGACGGCCCACCGACGGCGCGATCTCGAACCGGAATGGCGCCTGGCTGTCGGGCGCCGGCGTCTGCGCTGCCGCCACGATGGTCCCCGTCATCGTCGTCAGCGTCACAGCCAGGAGTAGCAACGTGCTCTTCATCACCAAGCTCCCTCCCCGAACCGATCTGTGTCGACCCTCGGCCGAACGATAACGCTAGCAGCCCCCATGGATTTCGTCTCGCATGTTTTGACCCGTCCGATACTCGCATGACCCGCCCTCGGCGGCGCCGGGTCCGGTGAGGCCCCGGTCGGGCCGTGGGAACCGCGGTGGCGGCTCTCCGCATCTGAACCGTCAAGGAGGACATGCGGATGGCAGTGGAGACGATCCAGCTGACGGAGCAGACGTTCGACGAGGCGCTGATCGCGGCGGAGGGCCTCGTGCTCGTGGACTTCTGGGCCGAGTGGTGCGGCCCGTGCCGCGCGGTGACGCCGGTGCTCGAGGCGCTCGCGCGCGAGAAGAACGTCACGCTGATGAAGGTCAACGTCGACGAGAACCCCGCGCTCGCCCAGCGTTACAACGTGCGGTCCATCCCGACCGTGCTGTTCGTCCGCGACGGCGACGTCGTCGACCGGGTGGTCGGCGCGGCGCCGAAGGCCGCGTTCGAAGCCGTCATCGCCGCCCGTACGGCGTGAGCCCCACGGCGAGCAGGCTCGGTGCCTGGGCCTGCTCGCCGCCCTGGCCAGGAGCGGCCCGCGCACTGCCACGTCACGGTCGGGATATCATCCGTGCCGACGGTCAAGACAACGGCGCCGACACGCCGTGATGAGCGAGGACACGATGTCTGATAGCACCGACGGCAGGGCCATTCCCGATCTCGACTGGCGCAGCGAGGAGTATCTGAAAGACCCGAAAGCTCATCTCGCCGAGCTCGCACGGCGTCACACGCTCGCGCGCACGGACTCGGGGTTTGCGGTGCTGCGCAAGGACGAGGCGCGCACGATCCTCCGTGAAGAGGTGCCGATGAGCACGCGGCACATTCCCGAATCGGTCAGCCCGTACCTGGCGGAGCGCACGAAGGAGCCGCTCCTCATGCGGGCGGGCCCCGATCACATCCGTCTCCGCAGCATGCTGACGAAGGTGATGCGCAGCCGGGTGATCGAGGACCTGCGACCGCGGATCCGGGAGATCTTCACCGCGTTGCTCGACGATGTGGTGAGCAGACGGGAGGCGGACCTCGTGCGCGACCTCTTCGATCCGTTTCCGGCCCGCGTCCTCGCGCCCATGCTCGGTCTGCCGCCCGATGACGTCCCGATGGTGGCGAACTGGGTGTCGGTGAGCGCGCGCTGGGTCAACAACTTGCTGCCGACGTCCGAGCTGCACGACGTCGAGGCGGCGTTCCGGAACCTGGAGACCTACCTGCTGGCGCTGCTCCGGGCGCGTCGGACGAACCTCGGCGGCGACCTCCTCAGCGAGCTCATCCGCGAGATGGCGGGCAGCGACGAGATGCACGTCGTCGGCATCGCGGCCGAGCTGAACCGCGCGGGCATGGACACCACGCGCCGCCAGCTCACCAACACGATGCACGCGCTCCTCCAGCATCCGGAGGCGTGGGCCCGGCTGAGCGCGAATCCGGAGCTCGCCGCCAACGTGATCGAGGAAGGCATGCGGTACGCGCCGATCATCCACGTGCTGATGCGCGAGACGCTGCAGGACGGTGAGCATCTCGGCGTGCCGGCGCCGAAGGGCACCCTCTTCACGGCGATGCCGATGGCCGTCAACTTCGATGCCACCGCGACGCCGAATCCCGACGCCTTCGACGTCGAGCGCAAGCCGTGTCCGCACTTCACCTTCGGCTTCGGCTCGCACTCCTGCATCGGCGCACCGCTGGCGCGGATGGAGATGACGGAGGCGTTCAGGATCCTCGCCGAGCGCATCGAGCGGTTCGAGCTGGTGGGCGAGGTGCCTCGCTCCTCCGTCTCGGATGGCGCGGTGCCCACCGCGCTGCCCGTGAGAGTCGTGCCGAAGGCGTGACGACGCCGACGTGCTGAGCTTCGCCCGGGACATCAAGCCGCTCTTCACGGAGTTCGACCGCAACGCGATGCTGTTCGCGTTCGACCTCTGGCGCGTGGAGGACGTTCACCTGCACGCCGGCCTCATCCTCGAGCGTCTCGAGCGCGGCGACATGCCGTGCGACGCGCCCTGGCCGGCCGACCGCATCGCGACCTTCAAGTCCTGGATCGACGGCGGCTGCGTGGCGTGACGGCCGTCCACCCCGCGGGGTGACGTTCGCGCGTTCAGCCGCGATCGCAACCCCGGGGCTGCACGCACTCCTTCCCGCCGCCCCGCCTCCCGGATACCGCGCGGGCGTTCACCGCACCGGCCGCCTCAGCGCCTGGCCAGGGCGAGGGCGATCCGCTCCGGCGTGAGCGGACACTCCGTGAGGCGAACGCCGGTGGCGTCCTCGATCGCGTTGGCGATGGCCGCGGGCGCCGGCACGATCGGTGGCTCGCCGACACCGCGAGCGCCGAACGGTCCCGCCGGCGACGGCACCTCCACGATCACCGTGTCGATCTTCGGCAGGTCCGCCGCGGTGAGCTTGCGGTAGTCGAGGAGGCTCGGGTTCGTGAGCCGTCCGCTGTCGTCGTACATCAAGGCCTCGGTGAGCGCGATGCCGAGACTCTGCACCGAGCCCCCCTGCATCTGCCCCTCGACGGCGAGCGGGTTGATCGCCCGCCCGACGTCCTGCACGACGGCGAAGTCGCACAGCGTGAGGTCGCCCGTCTCCGGATCGAGCTCGATGCGCGCGACCTCCGCGGCAAACGCGGGCGCCTGCTGCGTGAACGCCACGTGCGCGCTGCCGAGCACCGGCGGCACCTTGGACATGTACAGGTTGCCCTTGCGCCCGATCTGCGTCAGCGTGACCCCGCGATCGGGCATGCCGCGCACGACCACTCGTCCGTCGACCAGCTCCAGGTCCTCGACGGCCGCCTCCAGCTCGCCCGCCGCGATCTCGAGCGTCTGCTTGCGCGCGTCCTGCGCCGCCTGCATGACCGCGACGCCCACCGTGTAGACGGTCTTGCTGCCCGCGCTGAGTCCCGTGACGGGCGCCGTGTCGGTGTCGCCCGTGGTGATCTTCACCTTGTCGATGTCGATGCCGTACGCCGTGGCCGCGATCTGCGCGAGCGCGATGTTCGTCCCCGCGATGTCGACCTGGCCGGTCAGCACGCTCAGCGTCCCGTCCGGGTTCAGCTTCACCGTCGCGGCGGTCGGCTGAAGCCCGCCGAGCCATCCGCCCAGTGCGAGGCCGACGCCGCGCACGCGCGTGCCGTTGCCGCCTGCCTTCCACGCGGCTCGCTCCGTCCAGAGCGGGTGCTGCGCCGCCTGCGTCAGGACCTCGTGGCCGCCGTTGTGGGCCCACGGCTGGTTGTTGACCATCGGGTCGCCGGGCCGCGAGAGATGGCGCGCGCGGAACTCGACGGGATCGAGGCCGAGCCTGCGCGCGAGCGTCTCCATCTGGGAGTCGATGGCGAAGATCGTCTGCGGCGCGACGGGTGCGCGGTACGCCGCCACGCTCGGCTTGTGCGTGAGGACTTCCGAGCCCTTGACGTCGAAGGCGGGCCACCTGTACAGGCTGCCGAGGAAGACCGCGCTGACCGCGAGCACGGCGCCGGAGAACGCGCCGGATTCGAGGACGGTCTCGGCCTCCAGCGCGGTCAGCGTCCCGTCGCGCCTGGCGCCCGTCTTCAGGCGAATGATCACCTGCGGCGCGGGCATGCCCGCTTCGAGCTCCTCGCGCCGGGTCATGACGTAGCGCACCGGCCGACCCGTCGCGCGCGCCAGCAGCGCCGTGACTGGCTCGCAGAGCGCGCGGATCTTGCCGCCGAACCCGCCGCCGCACTCCACCGGAATCACCTTGATGCGGTTCTCCTCGATGCCGAGCACGTCGGCCACCTCGCTACGCGTGTTGAAGGAGCCCTGCGTGCTCGCCCACAGCGTGAGCTGGCCCTGGCGGTCCCACTCGGCGAGGACGGCGTGCGGCTCGAGATAGCCCTGGTGCACCATCGGCACCCGGTACGTGTGCTCGACGACGACATCGGACTCCGCGAAGCCCTTCGCGACGTCGCCGCGAGTCACGCGCGAGGTCTGCGAGACGTTGACGGCCTTCGTCGGCGTCTCGCCCCTCGCCATCGCCACGGCCGAGTGTGCGAGCGCCTCGCTCGTGTCCGCCTCGGTGCCCGCGTCGGCGACCGGCGGTGCGCCGGGCACCATCGACTGCAGCGGGTCGACCGCCGCGGGCAGCACCTGGTACTCGACCTCGATCAGGTCGAGCGCTTCCTCGGCGATGGCCAGCTCGTCGGCGGCCACCGCGGCGACGGGCTGACCGGCGAAGACGGCGCGGTCGATGGCGAGCACGGCGTGCGCACGCGTCGGGGCCTTGCGCTTCAGCTCGGGGATGTCGGCCGCGGTCAGCACGGCGCGGACGCCGGGGAGCGCGCGGGCCTTGCTCACGTCGATGCGGACGATCTTCGCGTGCGCGTGCGGGCTCCGCAGCAGCTTGGCGTGCAGCAGATCGCGGCGCTTGATGTCGGCGACGTACTCCACGCGCCCGGTGACCTTCTCGGCGCCGTCGGCCCGCGGGATGGAGAGGCCGATGCCACGCACGTCTCGCGTCGTCTTCATCACGCTCATCGTCGCGCTCCTCCTTGCAGCGTCTCCGCGGCCTCGCTGATGGCCGCGATCATCTTCGTGTAGCCGGTGCACCGGCAGAGATTCCCCGCGATTCCGTAGCGGATCTCCTCCTCGCTGGGCCGCGGGGTGTGCTCGAGCAGCGCCGCGGCGGCCATGATGGTGCCCGGGATGCAGAACCCGCATTGCGGCACGCCGTGGCGGACGAACGCGTCCTGGAGCGGATGCAGCGCGTCCTGGCCCAGGCCCTCGATGGTCCGAACGGAGCGGTCGCGCGCCTGCAGCGCCAGCACGAGGCAGCTCGCGACGGGCTGGCCGTCCAGATGCACGGTGCACGCGCCGCAGTCGCCGGTGCCGCAGCCTTCCTTCGGTCCGGTGAGGCCGAGCACCTCGCGGAGCGCATCGAGCAGCGTGAGATAGGGCGGAACGAGCACCTCCACGGGCGCGTCGTTCACGGTGCAGTTGAGGATCTGTTTCGCCATATGGTCTCCACGGGGACTCGACGCCCCCGACTCCCGGGCTCGAAGGCGGCGCGGCGAAGCCGCACTGCCCCTCGGATTATCAGCGAGCAGCGCGCGCACGTTCGTGCGCGGTGGTGAGCGTGCGACGCGTCAGCACCCGAACGAGATGACGCCGGAAGTCGGCCGAGCCTCGCTGGTCGCTGATCGGGCGCGCCGCGTTCACGGCGAGCTCCGCGGCGCGCTCGATGAGCGCGGGGGTCAACGCCTGGCCCGTCAAGGCGCGCTCCGCCTCGGTGGCGCGCACGGGCGTCGGCGCGACGGACGCGAGCGCGATGCGCGCCGTCCGGCACACCCCGTCGGCGATCGCGAGCTCCGAGGCGACGCCGACCACCGCGATGTCCAGCTCGCGCCGCGGCGTGTGCCTGAGATACGCGCCGCCGCTCTGCGCGCCCGGCGCGGGCACGGCAAGCTCGACGAGGAGCTCATCAGGCGCGAGGACGGTCTGCCGGACGCCGGTGAAGAATTCCGCCAGGGGCACGCGCCGCTGCCCTTTCGGCCCGGCGATGACGGCCGCCGTGTCGAGCGCGATGAGCGGCGGCGCCATGTCCGCGGACGGCGCGGCGTTGCAGAGGTTGCCGCCGACGGAGGCCAGGTTGCGGACCTGGACCGAGCCGACGAGGGCGCCGCTCTCGGCGAGCGCCGGGTAGCGCATCCGGATGCGTGCGTCGAGCTCGATCGTCCGTGCGGTCACCGCGGCGCCGAGCCGGAGCCCCGCGCCATCGGCCACCTCCACGGTGCGCAACGCGGGCACGCCGGAGAGGTCCACCACGCGCGCCGGCTTCGTGACGCCGTTCCTCATCTGCGGCACCAGGTCGGTGCCGCCCGCGACGACCTTCGTGCGCGCGGGGTCGTCAGCGAGGAATTTCAGACATTCGTCGACCGTACGGGGCAGAAACATCTCGAATCGTCGCACTCGGATCCTCCGTGGCGATGGGGACGTCCGTGAACCGCGGTCTGATTGCTCGCGAGCCTACGATGCTGATCGCAGCATAAGCCAACGCGGCGACGCCTGCCTTCCCCTCGCGAAGGTCGGCGTGCCGCGCATGGAGCGCATCGTACCGCAGGGATGCCGTGCCCGCGACGCGCGCCGTGCGGCGTGCACGCCGTCGCGACGCCCGTGCGCTTTACTTCTGGCTGTTGGTCTGGTCGAGGGCAGCCTTGAGCCCCTGCGCCAGCCTGGTCGGATCGTCGTTGGCCCAGAAATGCATGTAGAAGAGGCGGGGCGTGTCCATCAAGCCGTGGTTGTGGATGGCGGTGACGTCGATGCCGTGCTGTCGCAGGGCGCGCGCGACCGCGTTCACTTCCTTGTCGATGAGCACGAAATCGCCGGTGATGGCGGCCTTGCCGTCGCTCGTGGGCTGGAAGTTCATCACCGTCACCACGCCCATGGCGGGCAGCAGCGGCACGCCCATGCCGGTGATCGCTTCCGCCCGCGGCACCGTGACCTGGAACACGCCCGCGCCGACGTCGCGGCCGGATCGTCCCAGCGCCTGCTCCACGGCCCTGGTGTCGATCGTGGACGGCGCCGTCGGCGCGGCCGCCGAGGCTGGCGCGCCGAACGGGGTTCCACTGGCGCTGAGTGCCTGGCGGAGCCCGCGCGCCAGCTGCACCGCGTCGCCGTGTCCCTCGTAGTGAATGTACATCACGTGGGGCGACATCTCGTTCAGGTGGTTGTGGACGGCGGTGACCTGCAGTCCGCTGGTGAGCAGTCCCGACATCACGCCGGGGATCTCCTGATCGAGCAGCACGAGGTCGCCCATCACCATGGCGTGGTCACCGACCTGCTTGAACGCGGCGTACGAGCCGAGCGCGAAGCCCGGCTTCACGGGCACGCCCTTCACGGTGACGGTCAGGTCGGTGCGCGGCATGCCGACGCGGTACACGTCGCCCGGCATCATCTGGCCGGACTTGCCCAGCGCCTGCTCCACGGCCTTCCAGTCGGGATCCGCGGAGTGCGAGACGGTGCCGAGGCCGACCACGAGCAGCGTCGAGAGCGTGAGCGCGAGGACCGACGTCGGGAGCTTCATGGGGCTGTTCTCCTTGGACCTGTATCGCTCGAGGTGGACGGCGAGCTGGCGACGGTGCCCCGAATCGTCAGGTCGTCGAAGGCGGTGATCGAATCGCTCTTGGTCCACAGGCCGATCTGACCGGACGTGAACCGTCGGTCGCGGTGGTCGAGGTACCGCGTGCCGTCGAGCCACGCCTGCACCTGATCGCCGACGGCCACGACGCGCAGCGTGTGCCACTCCCCGAGGGCGGGCGCCTTGACGTTCGCCGAGGCGAGCTGCCGGCGGCGACGCTCGTAGGAGTAGAAGCGGAGGTTGTCCTCGAGGGCATTGGCGCGCACGACGTAGTACGTCTCGTCCTGGAGGCGGAACACGATCCCGCCCGACGCGTCCTTGCGCCCCGAGATCGGCTTGAACTTCACCGACACGTCGACGTCGCGGTACGCGCGCGACGGCGTCACGATGACCTTGAACTCGTCCCGCGTCTCCCGCTGGACGAGCACGCGACTGCCACTGGGCGCATCCGGCACCTCTTGCACCACCCAGCGCCCGCTGAGCATCACCCACCCGTCGATGCCCTTGCTCTCGAAATCGAACGTCTGCACGGGAACGCCGTCGGGAACGGTCAGGTCGGGCGCGGCGATGGCGTCGCCACGTCGCAGCACACCGGCGGAGACGGCGCCCGCGGCGAGCGCGAGAACCCGTCGTCGGCTGATGCTCATGGCCCTGTCCTCTCGTCGTGCCCGGCCGCGCACCTCACGACCGTCCTTTCAGCACGGTGTAGAGCCCTTCGA
>JBKPPN010000163.1:0-8064 GCA_046733575.1 Candidatus Methylomirabilota bacterium
CCTCATCGGCTATGCCGCCTCCGCCCTCGGCGCTGCGACGGTGACGTTCGCGCCACGACCGCACGTCCTCTTCGTCGTCTTTCTCGCCGGGGCCGGCGTGCAGACGCTCGCCTACGCCGCGTTGCCGACCGCACATCCGACGCCGCGGCGCTCGGTCGCCACGCAGGCGCGCTCGACGTCGCTCATCTATCGGCTCGCCGCGCTCTTCGCGCTCGACTCGTTCGCGGGCGGCTTCGTGCTGCAGTCGCTCGTCGCGTACTTCCTGCACGAGCGCTACGGCCTCGCCCTCGCGGAGCTCGGCCCGGTGTTCTTCACGGCCCAGATCGCCACCGCGCTCTCGCTCCTCATCGCTCCCCTCGCGGTCCAGCGCTTGGGACTCCTCGCCACGATGGTGGTGTCGCACCTCGTCTCCAACGTCGTGCTCATCGCGATCGCGTGGGCGCCGGGCGCCGGCGTGGCGGTGGCCCTGTGGATCCTTCGCGCGCTGCTCTCCCAGATGGACGTGCCGACGCGACAGGCCTACGTGATGGCGGTGGTGGACGACGACGAGCGCGAGGCGGCCGCAACGGTGACGAATCTCGCGCGGACGGTGGCGCAGGCGATCACCCCGTCGGTGACGGGCTGGGTGATGCAGGCGGTGGCGATCGGCGCGCCGTTCGTGCTGGGAGGCGGACTGAAGATCGTCTACGACGTGGCGCTCTATCTCACCTTCCGCCACGTCGCGCTCCGCGAGGAGACGGGGGTGACTCAGAACACCGGGCGCTCCACGTAAGTGCCCCAGACGTCGCGCAGCCGCGCCGTGATCTCGCCCATCGACGCACGGGCCGTGACGAGCTCGATGGTCACCGGCATCAGGTTCACCGCGGGATCGCGCGCCTCCGTGGCGAGACGGTCGAGCAGCGCCGCGACCCGGGCGGAGTCCCGCCGCCGTCGGACGTCCGTCAGTCGCGTCACCTGCCGCGCCTCGACGGCCGCGTCGACACGGTGGATCTCGATCTCGGCCGGCTTGGCCGGCTCGGCGTGCTTGTTGACCCCGATCACGATCTGCTCGCCGGCCGCCTTGCGTCGCGCGAAGTCGTAGGCGGAGTCCGCGATCTCACGCTGGAACCAGCCCTCCTCGATGGCCTTCACGGCGCCGCCGAGCTCGTCGACCTTGGCGAGGATGCTCCACACCTCGGCCTCGACCTGGTTGGTCAGCGCCTCGACGTAGTACGACCCGCCGAGCGGATCGATCACGTTGGCCACGCGCGTCTCGTCGGCGATGATCTGCTGCGTCCGCAGCGCCACTTTCATGGCCAGCTCGGACGGGATCGCGTACGCCTCGTCGAGCCCGTTCGTGTGAAGCGACTGCGCGCCGCCGAGCACGGCGGAGAGCGCCTGCAGCGCGGTCCGCACGATGTTGTTGAGCGGCTGCGCCTTGGTGAGGGTCATGGCGGCGGTCTGACAGTGGAAGCGCAGGCGCATCGACTCGGGCTTGGTGGCCCCGAACCGCTCCTTCATGATGCGCGCCCAGATCCGGCGCGCGGCGCGGAACTTCGCCACCTCCTCGAAGAAATCCTGCTGCGCGACGAAGTAGAACGCCAGGCGCGGCGCGAACGCGTCGACGGGCGTGCCGGCGCGCGTGACTTCCTCGACGTAGGCGATGCCGTTGGCCATCGTGAAGGCCAGCTCCTGCACCGACGTCGCGCCCGCCTCGGAGATGTGATAGCCGCTCACGTTGATCGGGTTGTAGCGCGCCATGTGCTCGGCGCAGAACACGATCATGTCGCGCATCAGGCGCATCGAGGGCCGGATGGGGAAGATCCACTCCTTCTGGGCGATGTACTCCTTGAGGATGTCGGCCTGCACGGTGCCGGACAGCGTGTTGAGGTCGAGCCCACGCGACCGTGCGAGCGCGACGTACATCGAGAGCAGGATCCAGGCGGTGGGATTGATGGTCATCGAGACCGAGATGCGCTCGAGGTCGATGCCGTCGAACAGCGCGGCGACGTCGTCGAGCGTGTCGATGGCGACGCCCTCGCGTCCGACCTCGCCGAGCGAGCGCGGATCGTCGGAGTCGTAGCCCATCAGGGTCGGCATGTCGAAGTCGACGCTGAGCCCGGTCTGCCCCTGCTCGATCAGATACCGGAACCGCCGGTTGGTGTCCTCGCCCGTCCCGAAGCCCGCGATCTGCCGCATCGTCCACGGCCGCCCGCGATACATCGTCGGATACGGTCCCCGCGTGTACGGATACCGCCCGGGGAATCCGATCGCGTCGAACGACATCTGCGCGACGTCTTCCGGTGTGTAGATGCGCTGGACGGAAATGCCCGATCCCGTCCGCGCTTCGGGTCGAGTCTCGGGCTGGCGGGCGAGAAACTGCGCGAGTTCCTCGGCCTCCCATGCCTCTCGCTCTTTCCGGATCCGCTCGACCGCATCGGAATCAAACATCCCCGAATTCTAAATCAACCCGGCGGCTTCAGCCTCGAGCGCGGGCTTGCCCGCGTAATCGAAGATCTGGGGGACGCAGCGCCGAACACGGCGCAGCCGTACGAGAAGCGTCGGAGGGGGCAGCGCTCCCCTCCGAGTCACGTGCGCTCGTCGATCACGCGGCGGGCCTTGAACTCGGTGCGCGGCAGCGTGCCTTCGGGGAGGAGCTCGACGATGGGGCGGACACCGAGGCGGGCGCGGAGGCGGTCGGTCATGGTGGTGGCGAGCGCGGCCTGCCCGGCCGCGTCCGCGTGTGACGCGGCGTATTCGGCGCGCACGAGCAGCTCGTCCATCGCGTCCCGACGCGAGACGATGACGCGGAACTCGCCGCCGAACCCCCCGATCGCGCGCAGCGTGTCCTCGATGGCGCTCGGGTAGATGTTCTCCCCGCGCACGATCAGCATGTCGTCGATGCGGCCGTAGAGCCCGTCGGGCAGCCGCGGGTACGTGCGGCCGCACGGGCACGGCTCGTCGATCCAGCGCGCGCGATCCCCGGACATCAGGCGGATCATCGGCTGCGACGTCCGCTCGAGATGCGTGTACACGGGCGTGCCCTCGTCGCCGAAGGGCACCGGCTGGCCCGTCGCGGGATCGCACACCTCGGTGTAGACGATGTCCTGCCACAGGTGCATGCCGGTGCGGTGACGGCACTCCGCGTTCGTCATCCACGGGGTCATCTCCGCCATGCTGCCCATGTCGACGCACAGGCCGCCGAACGTCGCTTCGATCTGTCGCTTCGTGGACGGGATGCCGGCGCCGGGCTCGCCGGAGAAGAAGAGGATCCGGAAGCCCAGGCTGCGCGGATCGACGCCCTCGCGCCGCGCGATCTCGGCGAAGTGGAGCGCGTACGACGGCGTGCCGTAGAACGCGCTCGGCGTGAGGTCGCGCGCCCACTGCACGGCCATCAGCGTCTGTCCCGCCGCGCCGGCGCCGAAGGGAAAGACGGTCGCGCCGAGACGCTCGCCGCCGACGAGCGCGCCCCACGAGCCGAGATAGAGGCTGAAGAACGAGCAGATGAGGATGCGATCGGTGGGCCGGATGCCGGCGGCCCACAGGATGCGCGCATGCGCGTGCGCGATGCGCGGCCAGTCGTCGGCGCCGACGCCGAAGACGGTCGGGCGTCCCGTGGTGCCGCTCGTTCCATGGATGCGCGCGACCTCGTGCGGCTCGATGCACAGGTAGTCGCCGAAGGGCGGCGAGGACGCCTGCGACTCGCGCAGCTCGTGCTTCTGGATGACGGGAAAGCGGCGCAGGTCGTCCAGCGTCTCGAGCGTCGCCGGGGACACGCCGGCGCGCTCCCACCGACGCCGGTAGAACGGACTCCGCTCCCACGCGTAGCGCACCTGGTGCTGCAGCTTGGCGAGGATGATCTCGTTGCGGGCGCTCGGCTCCGCACGCTCGAGCTCGGGGCACCAGTACTCGCTCGCCGGGCCCGGACGGTACGACGCGTCGTAACGCGGCGGCCACACCGACAGATCGACGCCGGCCGCGCGCGCGATCACGGGGCGAACGCGCGGGCGGTGCCCCGCCGGCGCGGTGCCGAACGCCGCGACGGCGTCATCGCGGCCGGGCGGACGCGAGCGCGCGGAGCTGACGCACGATGTCGTCCGGTGGCGTCTCCTGGAGAAGGACGGCGCCCACGCCGAGCCGCAGCAGCTCGGGCACGTCCTCGTCGGGGATGACGCCACCGACCACCACCGCGATGTCGCTGGCGTCGGCGCGGCGGAGGAGGTCGACGATGCGCGGCACCAGCGTCATGTGCGCGCCCGACAGCAGGCTCAGCCCGAGGATGTCGACGTCTTCCTGCACCGCGGCGGCGACGACTTCCTCCGGTGTGCGGTGCAGGCCGGTGTAGATCACATCCATGCCGGCGTCGCGCAGGACCCGCGCCACGACCTTGGCGCCGCGATCGTGGCCATCCAGCCCGACCTTCGCGACGAGCACTCGAACCCGCGCGTCACTCACCGCCCGAGTGAAACACGAGACCGCGCACGCGATCAACCGACGACGATCGATCGACGACGGCGACGCGCGGCGACGGGCGGGAGGTCAGCGTCGAGTCACACGGTCTGCGAGACGGCCGGGCGTGCGGCCGGGCACGCCGGGGGGAGGCACGCCGAGCTCGCGGCAGCGCTTCCGCAGGGTGTTGCGGTTCAGGCCGAGCAGGCGCGCGGCGCGCACCTGCGACTTCGCAAGAAGGAGTCCCGCGGGATACGCGGCCAGCAGCCTGCGAATCCAAGCGAAGGCGAGGGACCGCGGATCTCGCCGCGTGCTGCCCCTCACGCCGGCACCCGGGTGCGCATGCGTAAACGCCGGGCGACGTCGCCACCGCCGGGCGCCGCCGATTCGCGTAAGATGCGGCGGATCGCTCAGCCACCATGACGGACGTGTTCCTCGCGGTGAACGGCACGTTGATGCGCGGGCTCGCGCTGAACGGCAATCTCGTCGACGCCGGCGCCACATTCGTGCGCGAGACGACGACCGCGCCGGCGTACCGCCTGTGGTCGATCGACGACCTCCATCCCGCCATGATTCGCGTCCGCGACGGCGGCGTCGCGGTGGCGGTCGAGGTGTGGCGGGTGCCGGCGCCCGCACTCGCGTCGGTCCTGCTCGGTGAGCCGCCCGGCCTTGCCGTGGGCAAGGTGAGGCTGGCCGACGGGACCGACGTGCTCGGCGTGCTCGGTGAACCAATCCTCTGCGACGGACAGCGCGACATCAGCCAGCATGGTGGCTGGCGCGCCTACCTCGCGTCCCGGGAGCGCGTGTGACGGCCGATCGCGCCGCGCTCGAGCACTACGTCGCCGTGACGGCGTCCGCCATCGGGCTCGCGATCCCCGCGGCGACCGTTCCCGCCGTGGCGGAGAACGTCGAACGCCTGCTCGCCGCCGGCGCATCGATCCTCGAGTTCCCCTTGCCGGACGACCTCGAGCCGGCGTCGATCTTCCAGCCATGAGCGATCGCGCGCGCTCGCTGAAATCCGACCCGGCGGACGCGCTGTCGATCGCGGCCGACGTCAGGGCGCGACGGCGGTCGGCCGTGGACGTCGTGCGCGCGGCGCTGGAGCGGATCGCGGCGCGCGATCCCGCCCTGAACTGCTTCACCGACGTCGTGGCGCCGCGGGCCCTCCAGACAGCCGAGCAGATCGATCGTGACGTCGCGCTCGGTCGCGATCGCGGTCCGCTCGCCGGCGTGCCGTTCGCGGTGAAGAACCTCTACGACGTGCAGGGATTGCGGACGCTGGCCGGCTCGAAGATCAACCAGGACCACGCGGCCGCCGCACGCGACGCCGCGGCCGTACGCGCGCTCGCGCGCGCGGGCGCCGTGCTCGTGGGCGCCCTCAACATGGACGAGTACGCGTTCGGCTTCACCACCGAGAACTCGCACTACGGGCCGACGCGGAATCCGCACGATCTCGAGCACGTGGCGGGCGGATCGTCGGGCGGCTCCGCGGCCGCCGTCGCGGCCGGCCTCGTCCCCATCTCGCTCGGCTCCGACACCAACGGCTCGATCCGCGTGCCCGCCGCGTTCTGCGGCATCTTCGGACTCAAGCCCACGTACGGTCGCGTCTCACGTCACGGCGTGGCGCTCTTCGCGGGCAGCTTCGATCACGCCGGCCCGTTCGCGCGCACCGTGCGTGACCTCGCGACGACGTTCGACGCCATCCAGGGTCCGGACCCCGATGACCCCGTGTGCGCGTCGCGACCGGCAGAGCCCACGGTGGATGCCCTCGCGGACGGAGTCGCCGGCCTGCGCATCGCGGTGGCGGACGGCTACTTCGCCACGGGCGGTCAAGCGGACGCGTTCGCCGCGGTGGATCGCGTGGCGCGCGCGCTCGCCGTCGACCGACGCGTCACGTGGCCCGAGCCCGAGCGCGCGCGCGCGGCGGCCATCGTGATCACCTCGGCCGAAGGCGCCGAGCTCCACCTTGGGGATCTCAAGACACGCCCCGGCGACTTCGATCCCATGACGCGCGACCGCTTCCTCGCTGGCGCCCTCGTGCCCGCCACGCACTATCGCGCCGCGCAGCGCTTTCGCGCCTGGTATCGCGACCGCGTCCGCGCCCTGTTCGCCGACGTCGACGTCGTGCTCACGCCCACGACGCCGTTTCCCGCCCCGCGCATCGGCCAGCAGACCATCGACATCGCGGGCGTGGAGAGGCCGACGCGTCCGCTCATCGGTCTCTACACGCAGCCGATCTCGTTCATCGGTCTCCCCGCGCTGTCGGTTCCCGTGCCCGGCGTTGCCGCGCTGCCGCTCGGCGTCCAGCTCATCGCCGCGCCGTGGCGCGAGCGCGCCCTGCTCCGGGTGGCCGCCGCGCTCGAAGCCGACGGCGTGGTGAGCGCGCCGATCGCCGGCTAGAATCCAGAGTCATGGATGCTGCGACCCTCTTCCTGCTGCGCCACGAGCCTCTGCACGGTCTGTTCACCGAGCGCGTCTACGCCGACCTGACCGACACGCACCTGCGCGCTCGACCGCACGGCCTGAACTCGATCGCGTGGCTGATGTGGCACGTCGCGCGCGGCGAGGACATCGGCGTGAACCGCTTCGGCTACGACCAGCCCCAGGTCTTCGACGAGGGCGGCTGGGAGCAGCGGATCGGCGGGGGTCGTCGGGACCTCGGCACCGCGATGACCTCGGACGAGGTCACCGCGTTCACGTCGCGCGTCGACGTCTCCGCGCTGCGCGACTACTGGAATGCGGTCGGCGCGCGCACACGCGCGATCGTCGACAAGCACGGCACCGACGGCTGGGACACCGTGGTCGACCCCGCGCTGATCCGCCGCACCATCCGCGAATCGGGCGATTACGGTTCCCACGTCGTCGCCGACCGCACCGAGGCCTTCTACGCCGGCATGACGCGCGGCTGGGCCTTCGCCCACCTCGCCCTCACCCACCCGTACACGCACCTTGGCGAGGCCACGGTGGTCAAGAGCCTCCTCGGCTTCAGCGGCGTGTAACGAGGCGCCGCGCGTCAGCCGAGACGTCGGCCCTCAGCACATCAGCCAGTCGCCGTAGGTGCCGCGGATCGGTCGATTCTCCGCGAACCTCGAGAGACGGAAGGCGTCGACGTCGTCGCCCGGTTTCTTTCCGTCGACGACCAGCGCGGCCATCATGCGGCCGACGGCCGGTGAGAGCTTGAAGCCGTGGCCCGAGAAGCCCGCAGCCACGTAGAAGCCGTCGGGGCCGACCGCGTCCAGGATGGGGTGCCAGTCCGGGGTGACGTCGAAGCAGCCCGCGTAGCCCTTGGCCACGGCGCCGTGCTCCATGACCGGGAAGCGGTGCATGGCGCGCTCCATCGCGTCGGCCGTCTCCTCGAACGTCACGCCCTCGTTGTAGCGATCGGGATCGACCGTGTCGTGCAGCTCGCTCTCGAGCGGGCCGACCAGCGTGAGACCGCCGGTCTCGGGTCGCGTGTAGATGTTCTTGACGAAGTCGTACACGAGCGGATGCGGGCTCGACGACGCGGCCGGCCGGGTGAAGAAGTTGATCTTGTGCCGGCACACCGTGATGGGAAGCTGAACGCCCACCATCGCCGCGATGCGATCGCTCCACAGTCCAGCCGCATTGACCACCGCGCGCGCCGCGATCGGGCCT
>JBKPPN010000164.1:0-7174 GCA_046733575.1 Candidatus Methylomirabilota bacterium
GGAATCGTCCGGAGATGTGAAGCGCCGCGCCCGCACGACGCGGTGCGCGGCACAGCGTCGAACACATCGAGATGTCCGCGGGCACACAGACGGCAACGCACACACGCACGGCGCGGGGAGGGCGCGGGGCGGGGGAGGCGCGGTTGACGCGTTCCCCGCACACAGAAGTGACGCCGCCGCGGAAACGAATGGGAACGCCTCGCCGTATGTCCGGAGCCGCCAAGGGTCGTCGTCATAGCGCCTCCCCCGCCCCGCGCCCTCCCCGCGCCGTGCGCCGCGAAGCACACGACGTCAATGCGCCACCCGGAGCACGACCTTGCCGAACTGCTGCCGCCCCCCCAGATACCGATGCGCCTCCGCCGCCTGCTCGAGCGGGAACACCCGATCGACGACCGGCCGCATGCGCCCCGCCGCGATGAGCGGCATCTGAACCTCGAGCTCGCGCTTGGTGGTCGAGTTCGCGCCGAGCAGCTTCAATTCCTTGTGGAAGACGTACGCGACGTTCATCGACACGTCGTACGACGCCGTCCCGCCCGTCGTCACGATGCGTCCGCCGCGCGTGAGACAGCGGATCGACTTCTCCCAGACGTCGCCGCCCACGTGCTCGAACACGAGATCGACGCCCCGCTTGCCGGTGCGGCGCATGATCTCGGCCTGGAAGTCCTGCGTCGCGTAGTTGATGGTCTCGTCGGCCCCGATGGCGCGCGCCTTCTCCAGCTTCCAGTCCGCGCTGCCCGTCGTGTAGACGTAGGCGCCAAGCGCCTTGGCGATCTGGATCGCCGCGGTGCTGACGCCCGAGCTCGCCGCGTGGATCAGGGCCGTCTCGCCCGGGCGCAGCTCGGCAACCGTCACGAGCATGTGCCACGCCGTGCCGAACGCGGTCGGGAACGCCGCCGCTTCCTCCCACGTCATCGCGTCGGGAATGGCGATCAGGTTCATGGCCGGGAGCTTCACGTACTGCGCGTACGCGCCGGGCAGGTGCGCGCCCAGATACTTGTAGTCGAGGGCGCAGCGATTCGGATGACCGGTCAGACACTGCTCGCAGCGCCAGCACGGTACGACCCACCACGCCGTCACGCGCTGGCCCACGGTGAACGGCACGCCCGCCGACGCGTCGATCGCGGCGATCTCGCCGCCGAAGTCCGAGCCCAGGATGTGGGGGAACGCGCGATTGGGCTTGTACCGTCCCTCGCGCGCCATGAGATCGAAGGCGTTGAGCGAGGCGGCGTGCACCTTCACGATCACCTCGCCGGGACCCAGCTTCGGATCGGGCACCTCGCCGAACTTCAGGACGTCGGGCGGCCCGTACGTCTCGTAGTAAGCGGCCTTCATGGCGCGAGGAATCCCGCCGCGTAGACCTCGTCCACGGTGACCTTGCGTTTCAGCTCGAGCGCGGTGGTCATGATGTCGATGGTCTTCTGCACGCGCGCAGGGTCGACGTAGCCGATCCCGTTCTTGACCGTCTCGGGCGACAGCACGAGCGCCTTCACGGCCAGCGTCTCGGCCTTCGCCACGTCGACGGGCACCTGGGGATGATTGCGATTCATGATCTCCGCCGCCTCGTCGGGATTCTCGAACGCGTACGCCAGCCCCTGGTTGACGGCCCACAGGATCCGTTTCAGGAGATCCGGCTTCGTCTTGATCGTCTCGTCCGCGGCGACGATGCCGTTGCCGTAGTAGTCGAGACCGGGGGCGTCGCCGTACGCCAGGCGCACGAGGTCCTTGCCGCCCGCCGCCTTCTTGAGGAGCGCCTCGCCGACCACGAACTGCGCCGCGCAGTCGATCTCGCGGCGCACCAGCATGGCGGGCAGCGCCGCGGAGTCGGCGAAGATCCACTTCACCTTCGTCGCGTCGACGCCCATGGCCTTGGCGTAGGCGGGGAAGATGCGCGGCACCGCGCTCGCGGCGGAGTCGGAGAGCCGCTTGCCCTCGAGGTCCTTCGCCGTCTTGATCCCGGACTCGGGCAGACAGTAGAGCGCCTGGGGGGGACGCGCGTAGATGATCGAGATCTCCTTCACGGGCACGTTGTCGTTGGCGCGCATGGAGATGAGCGCGGCGAGATCGGCGAAGGCCGCCTGCGCGTTGCCCGCCGCGACCTGGCGGATGGCGTCGAGCGAGCCCCCGCCGCGCACGATCTTGACGTCGAGGCCCATCTCCTTGAAGAAGCCCTTGTCGACCGCGGTGTAGTACGGCGCGTGACGGCCGTTGAACCCGAAGTCGGTCACGAAGGTGACCGCCTGCGGCGGTCCCGACGGCACGGGCGGCCGGGCCGCGCGCGGCTGCGCCCCCACGATGAGCGGCGTCACGATCGCCGCCACGAGCGCGGCGATCCACGACAGGCGAGCAGCTCGACTCATGCGATCCTCCCAGAAATCTGGTCGTGTCCGTCGATCACGCGGCGAACCGGACGGTCGTCGTGCCGCGGAACGGCTGGACGCGCTCGTAGCGGTGCTCGGCGATGTCGGGATCCGTGACGACCCACAGACGCAGCGGCACGTCGGCATCGCCCTTCAGCTCCACGCTGATGGTTCCCTTCTGCTCGTCGGCGCCGACGATGGACGTCCGCACCTTGCTGCGCGCGTAGTCGGCGATGGCATCGTACGGCATCGGCTCGTAACGATGACGCGGCAGCAGCACGTCGGCGCGGCGAAGGATCTCGCGCCACTCGGCCGCGCTGAGGTGCTGGATGAAGTGCGAGTGCGTGATGGAGCCACCGAAGAATCCCGCGTCGAGGCCGAGGCGCGTGTGGTCCGCGAGGCGCCGGGCCATCGCGTCGACCTGGTTGACGGCGTGGGCCGGACCGATCGTCAAGCCGTTCAGCATGTCCCACTTGTAGGGGCCGTAGCCGCCGGGACGGTGGTAGAGGAAGTGATCGCCGTCGACGTAGGCACGGGCGAACTCGAAGGCGGGCGGGTAGTGGTTGTACACGGCGAAGAAGCGATCCGCGGGCGCGGGCAGGAAATCGAAGGCGTAGTCCATCGAGCCGTAGGGCGCGGGACGCCAGTCGCGGTGCGGCGCCTCCCACGGCTCGCCCGGCATGGTGATGTTCATCTTGTACGTGATGCCACGCGCGAGCAGCCCGGGGATAGCGTTGGCGCTCCAGCCGTGGTCATGGTCGCTCAGGATGCGGGAGGGCCGCACACCGAGCCGGCCCAGCGTCTCGTCGACCTCACGGAAGAGCTCGGCGAACTTGTCCGCCGAGTACTCGCCGCCCACGTCGCCGTAGTAGAGGCTCACCCACGGCGCCAGCGTGTGGGGCGCCCACTCCGCCTTGCCGTCCTTCCATAGCGCATTGACGCGTGCCGCGCCGTCGGCGGTGATGGCGCGCAGGCAGAACGACATGCTCGGGACGTGACCCGCCTCGTTGAGCACGTCGACGAAGGCCAGGTCGCGCGCGTCGCGCCACAGCCCGCCGCAGTCGTCGAAGCGGAAGCGGACGAACGGCGGCATCGCCTTCATCACGAACGGCTTGCGCGCCGCCCACGTGATGGCGCGGAGCCAGACGTCGTCGAGGCCGAAGGTGTGACCGAAGTACTGCCGCAGCCAGAGCTTCGGCGACGCCAGCCACTGCACGATGCGGCCGCGTCCGAGCGGTCGAACCACGAGCAGCGGGCCGCCCTGCCCGTCCTCGGCGAGCACGGTCGCGTCGGGCGACGTCACGCGGGCGAGCGTGGTCGGCACGGGCACCTTGAGCGGCTTCACGAACTCGCCGTCCTGCTGCCACGTGATGGGATGGCGGTTGTCGGTGACGGCCAGGTGCTGCGTGCCGCTCGCGATCAGCTCGCCGCTGCGCCCGGCGCCCATGAGGCCGGCGGCGCTGACGAGATCGTCGCCGTAGGCCGCGAGGTCGGCGTCGAGGTTGACGAGCCCCATGCCGTCCTGCACCGCGCGCAGGATGGCGGCGACGCCGAGGCCTTTCAGCCGCGCACCGAGGTGCTCCTGGGCGATGAGAACGGCGCGCGCGCCGGCCAGCGCCGCGTCGCTCACACCCGCGGTGGCGAGATCGAGGACGCGGAACGGGATCCCGAAGTGCGCGAGGGCGCCGAAGGCGGTCTCGAAGGTCAACGGGAACTCGGGCTGGCTCGAGTCGCCGAGGACGATGACGGCGAGGTTGCCACGCGCCTCGGGATAGCCGGCCCGCGATCGACTCATCGGCATGCGAAGGTTCTCCTCACTCCTGCGCCCACGGCACGACGACGCGCTCCAGCCACTCCAGCGCGTAGAACAGCACGATGCTCATCACGCTGAGCAGGATCATCGACGCGAAGGCCAGCGCGGTGTTGATCTGGGAGCTGCTCACGAGGATCAGGTAGCCGAGCCCGCGCTCCGATCCAACGAACTCGCCGATCACCGCGCCGATGACGGCCAGCGTGATGGCGACCTTGAGGCCGACGAAGATCTGCGGCATCGCGTAGGGAAAGCGCACCTTCAGGAACAGCTGCGACGTGGTGGCGGACAGCGAGCGCACGAGGTCGACCATGTCGGGCGGCACCGACGTCAGCCCGGCCGCCGTCCCGATCACGATGGGGAAGAAGCACACGAGGAACACCACGAGGATCTTGGGCAGCTCGCCGTAACCCACCCACAGCAAGAGCAGCGGCGCCACCGCGACCTTCGGCACGGACTGCAGGACGAGCAGGAGCGGATAGATCGTGCGGGACAGGAATCCCGACGACACGATGAGAATCGCGATGGGCACCGCGACCGCGATCGAGAGCGCGAAGCCTACGAGGGTCTCGTACAGCGTGACCGCGAAGTGGCCCGGAATGTGGCGACGCCACTCCAGGCCGACGGCCAGGATGCTGGACGGCGCGGGCAGGATGAAGGCCGGCAGCGACGTCAGGCGCGACGCCGCCTCCCACAGCCCGACCAGCGCGACGATCGTCAAGGCGGGAAACAGCCAGCCCGGCACCCGGGACGTCATGGCTTGCCGATGAGCTCGTGGATGCGATCGGAGTACTCCTTGAACAACGGCGAGAACGCCATGTCGCTCGTGCGCGGACGCGGCAGGTCGACGTCGAGCACGTCCGCGATCCGTCCCGGCCGCGGCGTCATGACGACCACGCGATCGGCGAGCAGCACCGCCTCGGGAATCGAGTGCGTGACGAACACGACCGTCTTGCGGTCGGTGTCCCAGATGCGCAGGAGCTCGAAGGCGAGGACCTCGCGCGTGAGCGCGTCGAGCGCGCCGAACGGCTCGTCCATGAGCAGCACGGGTGGATCGGCGATCAGCGCGCGGCAGATGGCCACGCGCTGCTGCATGCCGCCGGAGAGCTCGCGCTGGAACTGCTGCTCGAAGCCGCCAAGCCCGACGAGCGCGAGCAGCGCGCGGGCACGCTCGAGGTGGCGCGCGCGGTCGAGACGCAGGATCTCGACGGGGAGCAGCACGTTCTCCAGCACCGTGCGCCACGGCATGAGGACCGGCGACTGAAAGACGAGACCGACACGGGGCGACGGCCCGGTGACGGCGTGGCCGTCCAGCGCGATGGTTCCGCTCGAGGGGGCGACGAGCCCGGCCAGCATCTTGAGCAGCGTGGTCTTCCCGCATCCCGACGGACCGACCAGCGTGACGAACTCGTTGGCGCCGACGTCGAGCGTCACGTCCGCCAGTGCGGTGACGTCGCCCCCCTTCCGCGTCGGGTACGTCTTGCTCGCGGACTGGACGCGGAACATCGGACACGGCGTCGCGGCCATGAAGCCGTATTCATGTCAGACGGTCGCAAACGTGTCAACGGAGCCGCGCCCGCCGTCGCCGCTCCCCGCGCTCAGGCGCCCCACCTGGGCTTCGGGAAGGTCGCCATCGCCTTGGCGTACTCCTTCGGGGCGACCGTGAGCCAGTGCTTGTCCTTGATCACGAACACGAGCCCGCCCGCGTCGGAGTTCTCCCCGCGGGGGTCGAACTTCGCCCCCTTGAGCTGCATGTACATGCGGTCGCCCGCCTTCATCTCGGTCGCGGCGATGGCGTCGCGGAGCTTCTTGCGATCGCTGGTCGCGGCGCGCTCGAGCGCGTCCCACAGCACGGCGAAGGCCGTGAACCCGCCCGCCGCGGTCGAATCGACAGGCTCCTTGAAGCGGTCCTCGTACTTCTTCGCGAGCTCCTTCAGTCCCTTGATGTCCGCGTCCCCGGACCAGCTCGTGGTGGCGAGCACGTTGTCCGCGTCCTTTCCCAGCGCGTTGACGTACTCCGTCGACACGTGGCCGCCGAGGATGCCGCCGTAGGCCAGCGGGTTGAAGTTGAGCTCCTTCTGCGTCCGTGTGATGAGGATCGCGTCGCTCGGCTTGTTGTGGCCGATCAGCACCTCGACGCCCGCGCCCTTGTACTTCGAGATGTAGCTGGCGAAGTTCTGCGTCTTGGACGCGTCGTACGTCGCGGCCTCCACCATCTCGTAGCCGAGCTCCTTGGCGACCTTGTTCGCCGCCTCCACCGAGCTCTGCCCCACGATGGAGTTCTCGCTCAGGATGGCGAGCTTCCTCGCCGGCTTTCCCGCCTTCTCGGACAGCTCCTTGACGTGCGCGAGCAGGTCGCGCACGTACGTCTCGATCACGGGCGACGTGCGGAACGTGTACTTGAACCCCCGGGACGTGATGGCCGGATCCACGTCCGTGGCGCACACGAATGGCACGCCTTCCCGCTCTGCGATCTGCGTGGCGACGATCGTGGCCGCGCTCTGGTTCGTCCCCGTCACCGCGGCGACCCCGCGCCCGATGATCTTCTCCATCTGCGACCCCGCCACCTCGGGCTTCGATTCCGTGTCCGCGACGACGTACTTCACCTTCGCCGCACCCATCGACTTGATTCCGCCCTGCTCATTGGCGAGATCCGCCGCCATCTGGAACCCATTCCACGTCCTCTGTCCCCACGCCGCATTCGTGCCCGTCAGCGCCACCACCGCGGCGAGCGTGACCTCCTTCGGCTGCGCCGCCCCGAGCCGCGGCAGCAACAGCGCGCCGCCAAACGCCGCGCTCGACGCAAGAAACCCCCGACGATCGACTCTGTTCATGGCGTCGTACCTCCTGTGATGACTGCGTTCATCGTGTCGTAGAGCCGCGGTGGACGAGGCGGGCGACGGGGGGACGGAGCCCGGGTGACCGTTCCCCGCCAACAGAGATGAGGCCGCCCCACGTGACGAATGGGAACGGCTCGCGTACAGCCGAAGCCGCCAACGGTCGTGTC
>JBKPPN010000165.1:0-6867 GCA_046733575.1 Candidatus Methylomirabilota bacterium
GCTCGCGCGCGAGTATCCCGTGGAGGCCGACATCGTCATCCCCGTGCCGGACTCCGGGACGAGCGCGGCCCTCGGGTACTCCGAGGAAGCGGCCATCCCGTACGAGATGGGCCTGATTCGCAACCACTACGTGGGGCGGACGTTCATCGAGCCGAAGCAGGGCATCCGTCACTTCGGCGTGAAGGTGAAGCTCAACCCCATGCGCGAGATGCTGGAGGGCAAGCGCGTGGTCGTCGTCGACGACTCGATCGTGCGCGGCACGACCAGCCGCAAGATCGTGAAGATGGTCCGGAACGCGGGGGCGAAGGCGGTGCACATGCGCATCTCGTCGCCGCCCATCCAGTGGCCCTGCTACTACGGCATCGACACGCCGACGCGCAAGGAGCTCATCGGCTCGAGCCACGAGGTGGACGAGATCCGTCGCTATCTCTCCGCCGACTCGCTCGGCTATCTCTCGCTCGACGGCATGCTGAAGGCGACGGGCGATCCCGCCAGCTTCTGTCACGCCTGCTTCACCGGAAGCTATCGCGTCCCCATCGACACGGAGGCGACCCCGCAGCTCGCGCTGTTCCCATCCTGACGGACGGCGACGCATGACTGCCCCGCTCGCCGTCGGCGTGCTCTGTTCGGGGCGCGGCTCCAACCTGCAGGCGATCCTCGACGCGTGCGCCGGGCCCGGATTTCCCGCCCGCGTGGTCGTGGTCCTGTCCGATCGCGAGCGCGCGCCGGCCCTGGAGCGCGCTGCGCGCGGCGGCGTGGCCGCGCGCTTCGTCAATCCCAAGGACTTCGGCGACCGCGCGGCGTTCGAGGCGGCGTTGATCGCCGAGCTCGAGGCGCGCGGCGTGCAGCTCGTGTGCCTGGCCGGGTTCATGCGCGTGCTCGGCCCCGAGTTCATCCGGCGCTTCGCGGGCCGGATCATGAACGTGCATCCCTCGCTGCTTCCCGCCTTTCCCGGTCTCGCCGCACAGCGCCAGGCCCTCGCCTACGGTGTCCGGATCGCCGGAGCGACGGTTCACTTCGTCGACGAGGGCGTCGACACCGGACCGATCATCGTGCAGGCCACGGTCCCGGTTCATCCCGACGACACGGAGGAAGCCTTGTCCGCACGCATCCTGCAGGAGGAGCACCGTCTCTACCCGGAGGCCATCCGGCTCTTCGCGGAAGGCCGGCTCGACGTGAGCGGCCGTCGCGTCCAGGTGCGAGCGTCGTGACCGTGCGGCGCGCCCTCATCAGCGTCCACGACAAGACGGGGATCGTGGACTTCGCGCGCGCGCTCGCCAAGCGCGACATCGAGATCCTCTCCACGGGCGGCACGGCTCGCACGCTGCGCGACGCGGGCGTGACCGTGCGCGACGTGGCGGACGTCACCGGATTCCCCGAGATGCTGGACGGTCGCGTCAAGACGCTGCACCCGCGCATTCACGGCGGACTGCTCGCGCGGCGCGACGTTCCCGCGCACCTCGCCACGCTGGAGACGCACGGCATCCCGCCCATCGATCTCGTCGTGGTGAGCCTGTATCCCTTCGAGACGACCGTGGCGCGGCCCGGGGTGTCCCGCGCGGAGGCCGTCGAGCAGATCGACGTGGGCGGCCCCACCATGATCCGCGCTGCCGCGAAGAATCACGACGCGGTGGCCGTCGTCACGGACCCGTCCCAGTACGCGCGCGTCATCGACGAGATCAGCGCGCGTGGTGAGGTGAGCCGGGCGACCCGCGAGCAGCTCGCGCGCGAGGCCTTCCGCCGGACGGCCGAGTACGACGCGGCCATCGCGGGCTACCTCGCGGCGGACGCGTCCGGTGACGACGCCCGCTTCCCGACGCGGCTCGAGCTGCGCGGGACACGCGCCCTCGATCTCCGCTACGGCGAGAATCCGCATCAGTCGGCCGCCTTCTACCGGATCGACGGCGCGCCGGCCGTCGGGCTCGCCGCGATGCACCAGCTCCACGGTCCGGAGCTCGGCTACAACAACCTGCTGGACTTCTCCGCCGCGCTGGGGCTCCTCCTGGAGTTCAGCGATCCCGCCGCGGTCGTCATCAAGCACACCAACCCGTGCGGCGCGGCCGTCGGCGAGACGGTCGGCGTGGCCGTGGCGCGGGCCAAGGCGTCCGATCCCGTGTCGATCTACGGCGGCATCGTCGGCGTCAATCGCGTCCTCGACGCGGCCGTCGTGGCCGAGCTCGCCGGGATCTTCGTGGAGATCCTGTTCGCGCCCGCATACGCGCCGGACGCGCTGGAGGAGCTGCGGCGCACGAAGAAGAAATGCCGGATCTTCCAGGTCCCGTGCGACGCGAGCGAGCTGCCGGGCCGCGCGACGGAATATCGCAGCGTGATCGGCGGTGTGCTCGCCCAGTCCGCCGACGCCGCCGACCTCGACGAGCAGACCCTGCGCACGGTGTCGCGCCGCGCCGCCACCGCCGACGAGCTGACCGCGCTGCGGTTCGCCTGGCGCGTGGCCAAGCACGCCAAGTCGAACGCCATCGTGCTCGCGACCCGGGACCGGGTGATCGGGGTGGGGGCGGGACAGATGAACCGCGTCGACTCCGCGCGGCTCGCGGTCATGCGCGCCCGTGCGCTCGGCCTGTCGACGCAGGGGACGGTGTGCGCCTCCGATGCGTTCTTCCCGTTCCGCGACGCCCTCGACGTCGTCGCCGAGGCGGGCGCCACCGCGGTCATCCATCCCGGCGGATCGCTGCGCGACGACGAGGTGCGCGCGGCCGTCGACGAGCACGACATGGCCATGCTCGTCACCGGCCTCCGTCACTTCAGGCACTGACCATGCGAGCGGGAGGCTGACGTGGGCCCACGGCCGGCGCGCGAGCGGATCTACGGCTATCGCGAGATCGTGCGCATCCTCACGCTGACACCGAAGCGCTCGGCGCAGCTCCGGCGTCTCGGTCTCCTCCACGGCGACGCGGGCTACACCTTCCGCGATCTCCTCGCGCTGCGCGCGGCGGGCACGCTGCTCGACGCCGGAGCGTCGGTGCGTCAGATGAACGCCGCGCTCACGGCCATGCGCAAGCAGGATCCCGCTCTCGACCAGCCGCTCGCCGCCGTGCGCTTCGTCGTCGAGGACGGCCGTCTCCTCGCCCAGACCGACAGCGTGCGCTTCGATCCGCGCACGGGCCAGACCGTGCTCGACCTGGACACGGGACGACTGCAGGCGGCCGCGCAGGCCACGCTCGTCACGGGCATGGTGCGCCCGCTCGGTCCGCCCGTGAAGCAGGCCGACACGTGGTTCCAGCGCGCGATGGAGTGGGACGCCGACCCCGCCCAGTGGGAGGAGGCGATCGAGGCCTACCGTCGCGTCGTCGCCATCGATGCGTCGTTCGCGGCGGCCTGGAACAACCTCGGGCTGCTGCTGCACCGGATGGGGCAGTACGACGAGGCGCGCGCGGCGTACGCGTCCGCGCTCGAGGCCGATCCCTCGTGCCGCGAGGCGGCCTACAACCTGGGATCGCTGCAGGAGGACTGCGGCGATGTCGAGGCCGCCATCGTCCACTATCGCCGTGCCCTCGAGCTTTCGCCCGACTACGCGGACGCGCACTTCAATCTCGCCGCCGCGCTCGCTCGGGCCGGCCGCCACGCCGACGCGGTGGAGCACTGGCGACGCTACCTCCTGCTCGATCCCGGCAGCGCGTGGGCGAAGATCGCGCGCTCCCATCTCGAGCTGGCCGAGGGGCTGGAGAAGGGCGACGGCGGAGTGACTCCGCGCTCGCGTCCCGGCGAATCCTGGTGGACCGGAGGAGATCGGCGGCCGCGCGGAATCGGGCCCGAGGGCAGCGTCCCGCCGTGAACGTGCTCGTCGTGGGGGGCGGTGGACGCGAGCACGCGCTGGCGTGGACGATCGCGCAGAGTCCGCGCGTCGAGCGCGTGTACGCCGCCCCCGGGAATCCCGGCATCGCGCGCGTCGCCACCTGTCTCCAGATCTCCGCCGATCGCTCCGACGAGATCGCGGCGGTCGCCGAGCGCGAGCGCATCGAGCTCATTGTGGTCGGGCCGGAGGCGCCGCTCGTGGCCGGACTCGCCGACCGTTTGCGCGAGCGGGGTTTCGCCGTCTTCGGACCCTCTGCGCGCGCCGCGGCCATCGAGGGGTCGAAGGCCTTCGCGAAGGCGCTGATGGCGCGCCACGGCGTCCCCACCGCGCGCTTCGCCACGTTCACCGAGCCAGGCGCCGCGCGCGCCTACTGTCGCGAGCTCGGCGCTCCACTCGTGGTGAAGGCGTCCGGACTGGCAGCGGGGAAGGGCGCGGTCGTGTGCCGCACGCGTGTCGACGCCGACGACGCCATCGCGGACTGCATGGAGCGTCGGGTCTTCGGCGACGCGGGCGACACGGTCGTGATCGAGGAATTCCTGGAGGGCGAAGAGCTGTCGTTCTTTGCCCTCTGCAACGGCGCGTCGGCGGTGACCCTCGGCGCCGCGCAGGACCACAAGACCGCGTTCGACGACGACCGCGGCCCGAACACGGGCGGGATGGGTGCCTACGCGCCCGTCCGGCTGCTCGACGACAGCCTGGAGCGAACGATCCTCGACACCATCGTCATGCCGACGATCGCGGCGCTCGCCGCCGACGGCGCTCCGTACCGCGGCGTGCTGTTCGCGGGCCTCATGCTGACGAAGGAGGGGCCGAAGGTCGTCGAGTTCAACTGTCGCTTCGGTGATCCGGAGTGCCAGGCCATCATGGCGCGGCTCACTGACGATCTGGTGCCCTCACTGCTCGCGGCTGCGCGCGGCGAGCCGCTACCGTCACCGGTGGCGAGCGCGGGCGCGGCCGTGTGCGTCGTGCTCGCTTCCGGCGGCTATCCCGGCAGGTACCGGACTGGCCTTCCCATTCACGGCCTCGCGGAGGCGGACGCCATCCCGGGCGCGCAGGTCTTCCACGCCGGGACAGCGATGAAGGACGGCGCCATCGTGACCGCGGGCGGGCGCGTGCTCGGCGTGACCGGCGTGGCGCCGACGATCGCCGACGCGCTGGCGCGCGCCTACGAGGCGGTGGGCGTGATCCGCTTCGACGGCATGCAGTACCGGCGCGACATCGGACGACGCGCGCTCGCGCGCGACTGAGGCCTCGTGGGTCGCGTCGTGGTCGTCGATCCCCTCGATCCGGCGTCGGCGGCGCTGCGCGCGGCGGCTGACGTCCTGCGCGGCGGCGGCGTCGTCGCCTTCCCCACCGAGACGTTCTACGGTCTCGCCGCCTCGGTGCACAGCGACACCGCCATCGCGCGGATCTTCGCCGTGAAGGGACGCTCCGAGACGAAGCCCATCCTCGTCCTGGTCGACTCGATCGCGATGGCGGAGTCGCTCACCCTGGCCATCTCGCCCACCGCCCGCGGACTCATGCGGACGCACTGGCCCGGCGCGGTGACACTCGTCTTTCCCGCGCGGAGATCGGTTCCGTCGACGCTGACGGCCGGGACGGGAACGATCGGGATTCGCTGGCCGCCGCACGCGGTCGCCGTCGGCCTCGTGACGGCGCTCGGACATCCGGTGACCGCGCCGAGCGCGAATCCCACCGACGCTCCGCCTCCACGTACGGCCGACGAAGTGCTGGCGTACTTCGGCGATGCCCTGGACCTCGTCGTCGACGGCGGCCCCACGCCCGGCGGGATGCCGTCGACCGTCGTCGACGTCACGGTCGATCCGCCGCGGCTGCTGCGCCGCGGCGCCGTCGCCGTGGGCGCGGCGGTTGCGGGCTGAACGCGATCGTGAAGGTCGCGGGCGTCATCCAGGCGGGGGGCAAGAGCACCCGCATGGGCGGCACGCCGAAGGCGCTCCTCGACGTCGGCGGTCGGCGCATCATCGAGCGGATCGTCGACGTGATCGACGCCGTCCTGGGCCCGCCGCTCCTCGTGACGAACACCCCCGACCTCTACGCGTTCCTCCGCCTCCGCATGGTGCCCGACGTCCATCCCGATGCGGGGTCACTGGGCGGGATCTACTCCGGTCTCGCCGCCGCCGCCGGCGACGCCGCCTTCACGGTCGCGTGCGACATGCCGTTCCTGCATGCTGATCTCGTGCGCCTCGTGGTGAGCCGGGCCGGCGACGGCGACGTCGTGATCCCGCGCGTGGAGGATCGGCTGGAGACCCTGCACGCCTGCTATGCGCGCACCTGTCTGCCGTTCATGGAGGAGCGCATCGCCGCCGGGCGGCTCAAGATCGCGGGGTTCTTCGGCGATGTCCGCGTGGTCGAGATCCCGGAGTCCGACGTCCGCGCGCACCGCGATCCCGCCATCGCGTTCATGAACGTGAACACCCCCGAGGAGCTGGCACGCGCTCGTGCCATCGCCGCCGAGCTGACGTGAGGACGTCGGCGTGACGCGGCTCAGGTCGGCCGTCATCGTGCACTACCACGAGCTCAGCTTGAAGCGCGGCAACCGTCCGCTCTTCCTGCGTCATCTTCAGCGCAATGTCCGCGACGCCACCCGGGACCTCGGACGGGTGTCGCTGCGCCAGCTGTCGGGACGCATCGTGCTCGACGTGGAGGGCCACCCCGCGCCCGAGACGGTGCGCGATCGGGTGGCGCGCGTCTTCGGCGTGTCGAGCTGCGCGCTCGCGTACCGGGTGCCGTCCACGCTGGAGGCGATGCAGACGGCCGTGGCGGAGCTCGTCGCGGGGCGCCAGTTCCCGTCGTTCCGGATCTCGGCGCGGCGCGCGTTCAAGACCTTTCCCCTCACGAGCGTCGACATGAACCGCGCCCTCGGCGCCTTCGTGCTGGAGCGCATCCAGACTCGCGTCGACCTCGAGCACCCCGCATTCACCATTCACGTCGAGGTGATGCCGGCCGAGACGTTCGTCTACGTCGAGCGCGCGTCCGGACCGGGCGGGTTGCCGGTGGGCGTGAGCGGGACGGTCGCCGCGCTGCTCTCCGGC
>JBKPPN010000166.1:0-11646 GCA_046733575.1 Candidatus Methylomirabilota bacterium
GGCCTCGGACCCGCGTTCTACGCCGAGCTCGCCACGGGGCGGTACGCCGTCGCGCCCGGCGTGGCGCGTCACCTCATCGTCCAGGGCGATGCCGACACCGTCGTCCCGCTGCACCACGCGCGAGCGCTCGCGCGACGCGCGCGCCAGCCGTTCGAGTGCCGGATCATCCCGGGCGGGGATCATCGCCTCACCGAGGCGGCGCATCGTGCCGACGCTATCCGGGCCAGCATCGCGTGGCTCGCGCGGTTCCTGGTGGAAACGTCCTCCTCGTAACGCGAAGGACGGCGCGGGGTCAGCCGCGCCGTCTCCGAGCCTGACGGGCTCGGGGCGCGTCGAGCCTCCCATATCGGTTAGGCTGAGGCATGGTCGACCGTGGGCGCGTGGTCGAAGAGTTCCTCGAGCTGGTCCAGATCGGCAGCGTGTCGCGCCGCGAGGCCGGCGTGGCGCGGCGCCTCGTCCCCGCGCTCCAGGCGATGGGCGCCGAGGTGCACGTCGACGAGGCGGGGGCCGCCGTCGGGGGCGACACCGGCAACGTGTTCGCGCGCTTCCCCGGCACCGCGCCCGACGCGCCGCCGCTCCTCATGTCGGCCCACATGGATACCGTCGCGCCGGGCGATCACGTCCGTCCCGTGATCCAGGGCGACGTGATCCGCACGGACGGGACGACGGTGCTGGGCGGCGACGACAAGACGGGGATCGTGGCCATCCTGGAGGCGCTGCGCGTGGCGCGCGAGCGTCGCATCCCGCACGGCGCCGTCGACGTCGTCTTCACGATCTGCGAGGAGATCGGTCTGCTCGGGGCCAAGCACTTCGACGCGCGCCGGATCGCCGCGCGCACGGGCATCGTGCTCGACTGCGACGGCGTGTGCGAGCTGATCACGCGCGCGCCGGCCGCGAATCGCATGGCCGTGGTCGTGCACGGGGTGGAAGCGCATGCTGGCATCGCGCCCGAGCAGGGCGTCAGCGCCATCCAGATCGCGGCCCGCGCCATCGCGGAGATGCGACTGGGGCGCGTCGACGGGGAGACGACGGCCAATGTCGGCGTCATCCACGGCGGCCTCGCCACCAACATCGTTCCGAATCGTGTGGAGATCCGCGGGGAGATGCGCAGCCTCAGCCTGGCTCGACTGGAAGAGCAGAGCGCGCACATGGTGGACCGCTTCACCGCGGCCGTGAACGCCACGCCGTCCGTGCGCGTGAACGGCCGCGAGCTTCGCGCCCGCGTCGAGACCGAGGTGACGCGCGTCTACGAGCGGCTGGACGTCGCGGAGGACACGTCGATCGTGCGCATGATGACGGAGGCGGCGCGCCGGCTCCGACGTCCGTTCCGCACGCGCGCGACGGGGGGCGGCTCCGACGCCAACGTCTTCACCGCGCGTGGCCTCACCATCGCGAATCTCGCCTGCGGCATGCGCGACATCCACACCGTGAACGAGTGGGTCGACGTGAACGACATCGTCTCCACCGCGGAGCTCCTGGTGGAGACGCTGCGCATCAACGCGGAGGGCGCGGTGCGCTGACTCAGACGGCGCGGCGTGAGACGGCGCCCACCGTGAGCCACTCCTCCTCGTCGTGGCAGTACGTGTACCACTCCGGCGCGTTCTCGAGGAGCGGACGGATCTCCGGCATGAGGAGATCGAGGCTGAACGCGCTCGGCTGCATGGCCACGAGGGCCGCGCGCTCGTGCACGCCGGTGATGAGCACGACGGTCCCCGGCGCGTCGATCGAGCGCGCGAGCAGGAGGTAGGCGGGCTGGTACGTGCTCACGGCGCGCTCCGCGAAGTGGGCGAGGGCGGCCACGAGCGATGCCGTCCGTCCCGGGCGCGCGGTGAAGACCACAAGACCGAGCGCGGTGGCGTGGAGCGGGACGCGACGGAACTCGCGCACCACGGACAGCGTGTGATCCTCGGCGCCGGCGTGGAAGGAGAGACCGAAGGGGGAGTCGGTCCGCTCGGAGACGAGATACATCGCGAAGCGAGAGGGGTCGTCGAGGCTCTGGAAGCGCGAGCACGCCCGCGTGTCCTCCGCGGGCTCGAGATCGAGCGACGTGTCGTACAGCCGGAGGCCTCTCGTCCAGACGGGGCGCGTCTTCATCATCGAGGGCAACACAGCAACCGTCGTGCCGCGGTGCGACGGTTGCGAACCGTCAGCCCGACCGGAAGATAGCCGCGTACCCAGCCTTTCAACCAACGGCCGCTGGACGTTCGTCGTGTCATCGGTGTGTCGAACGAGAGCATTGTAAAAGATGGGTAATTTGCTACCCACCAAAATCACGCCAAGCGTCGGGCGGCGCGAACCCGCGGTGTATCATGCGCTTTGAAGTCAGGGAAAACGCGCCTCAATGACCCCAGCGACGGCGGAAGTCATCTATCGCGTGGTCAACCTGGTCCTGAGCGGGTGTGCGCTCGCCGTGGCCGCGCTCGTCGTCGTGGAGATCGAGCATCGCCGCACCCGGCACCTGGATCCCCTCGGCGTGGCGTTCTGTGCCGTGTTCCTCACCATCGGGGTGCGCGCCGCGCTCCGCCTGGCCGTGAGCGACTACGCGTCCACGCCGCCGCGCGTGGGCGTGCTGCTGATCGTCGTGGACGCCGCGGCCGCCGCCGCGGCGGCCGTGTTTTTGGCCCAGCGACGCCGCTACCGGGTGTTCGTCGACAGCGCGGATCTCGTGCGCGCCTACGAGACCGGATACGCCGAGAAGGAGCGCGAGGCGCAAGCGCTCGTGCAGGTCAACGACGAGCTGCGCCGTCTCGATCAGCTGAAGTCCGAATTCCTCGCCATGGTGAGCCACGAGCTGCGCACGCCGCTCACCGCCATCATCGGGTACAGCCGCCTGCTCCTCCGGCAGGCGCACGGATCGCTGACGCCCAAGCAGATCGAGCAGCAAGAGGCGATCTATCGCAGCGGCCAGCGCCTCACGGATCTCATCAACGATCTCCTCGACGTGTCGCGCCTGGAAGCGGGACGCGTGGAGCTCGCGCCGCGCCCGACCGACGTCCGTCAGATCGCACAGCAGGTGATGTCGATCGTGGCGCCCGCCGCGCGCGCGAAGGACATCCGTCTGGGCACCGCGTTTCCTCCCGACTTCCCCCGCGTGCACGCGGACCCCACGCGACTGCAGCAGATCCTCGTCAACCTCGTGGGCAACGCGGTGAAGTTCAGCGGCGCGTCCGGCTCAGTGCGCGTGCACGGCGCGCGGCAGGGCGACAAGGTGTGGATCGCGGTGGAGGACGACGGCGTCGGGATCGCGCCCGAGGAGCTGCCGCGGATCTGGGATCTCTTCTACCAGGTGGAGTCGCCGCTGCGACGACGCCACGGCGGGTCGGGACTCGGCCTCACCATGGTGCGGCGACTCGTCGAGCTGCACGGCGGCGTCGTGCGCGCGGAGAGCGAGGGCGAGAACCGGGGGAGCCGCTTCACCTTCACGCTGCCCATCGCGACGACGGCGGGCGTGCCGGAGGTGACCGAGGAGCTGGAGGTCAGCACGGACCGCATCCTCGCCGGGCGAAACGTCCTCGTGGTCGAGGACGAGGAGGAGAACCAGGAGCTGATGCGAGCGGTCATCGAGGACCTCCTCGGCGGGACGGTCAGCATCTGCGGTGACGGTGAGCGCGCGGTGGGCGAGGCCATCGATCGCGCGCCCGACCTCGTCCTCCTGGATCTGATGCTGCCCCGCGTGAGCGGCTGGGAGGTGACGCGCCGCCTGCGGCAGAGCCCGCGCACGCGCAGCGTCCCGATCATCGCGGTGTCCGCGCTGGCCCGGCCGCAGGAGCGCGAGGCCGCGCTGCACGCGGGCTGCGACGCCTATCTCGAGAAGCCGTTCACGCCCGATGCGATGGTCCGCGTCATCGCCGCCACGCTGCAGCGTCTCACGTCGATGCCGCGCGTTGACGTCGACGCGGGCACGCCGGCCACGCCGGGCGGCGAGACGACGTCGGCGGGCGACGTCGGGAATGCCGGAGGCACGAAGCCCACCTCGGGCGAGGCGAGGAACACCCCGGAGCTGGCACGATGACCGAGAGCGGACGCATCCTCGTCGTCGAGGACAACCGCGACACGTCGGCGCTGCTGCGCGACCTGCTCGAGGCGGAGGGCTACCAGGTCGAGTCCGCCGCCACGGGCGAGGCGGCCTTCGAGACCCTCGAGCTGACGCCCGAGTTCGACTTGCTCGTGCTCGACCTGATGCTGCCCGGCATGAGCGGCTACGAGGTCATCGAGCGACTCCGCACCCAGCCCGATCTCGCCAGCCTCCCCGTGCTGGTGCTGTCCGCGCTGTCGAGCGCGTCGGCCCGGATCCGCGGCCTCCGCGACGGCGCCGACGACTACATGACCAAGCCGTTCCTGCCCGAGGAGCTCGTGGCGCGCACGCGCACGCTGGTGACGAGCCGGCTCCTCGAGCGGCGCAGTCGTGAGATCGCCGCGCTCGGTCAGATCGCCCAGGCCAGCCTGGCTGCCTCGAGCGCGGAAGCGCTCCTGCCGAAGATCGTCGAGGTCGCGATGCGCGTCTTCAACGCCGACGCCGCGGCCATCCTGCTCATCGACGATACGCGCCATCGCCTGCACGCCCGCGCGGCCCTCGGCTTCGACGCTCCGCTGTCCGCGCTGTCGCTCCCCGTCGACGAGGGCGTCGCGCACGTCGCGCTCACCACGCAGGCCCCCGTCGTCATTCCCGACGACGCGGCGACGGACCCGCGCGTCACCAACGCGCTCCTCCGCGCCCAGCGGTTCCGCTCCCTGATGGTCGCCCCGCTCATCGTCTCCGGCGCGCCCATCGGCGTGCTCGAGGTCGCGCGCCGCGCCCGCCGGACGGATCCTCGCGCCGATCGGCTGCTGCGCATCGTGGCCGACCGCGCCGCCGTCGCGATCGAGTACGCCCGGCTCGACGGCGAGGCGCGACATCTGGCCGACGTCGTGCGGCGGATCGGGGAAGGCGTGGCCGTCCTCGACGCGGCCGATCGTGTCGTCTTCGCCAACCGCGCGTTCCTGGAGATGGTGGGGGTGTCGGGCGAAACCCTGCGCGGCCGCGCGTGGACCGACTTCCTGTCCACCGCGCAGGACGTCAGCGCGCTGACCTCGCAGATGCGCAAGGGCGAGTTCCAGGGCGAGATCCTGCTCATCACCGGCGCGGGCGAGCCCCGGCCCGTGCTCGTCACGATGTCGACGGTGGAGGGCGAGACGGGCGGGGAGCAGCGCATCGGCGTGTTCCGCGACATCAGCCGCGAGCACGAGCTCCGCTTCCGCGTCATCCGCGAGCAGAAGTTCCGCACGCTGGGATCGCTGGCCGCCGGCGTGGCGCACAACATCAACAACCGTCTCACGCCGGTCCTGGGCTGGACGGAGATGCTCATCGAGCGGCTGGAAGCCGGCGAGACGATCGATCCCGAGGAGCTCACGCACGCCCTCACGGTCATCCGGCAGGGCGCGTCCGACGGTGTCGAGACCGTCCGACGGCTGCAGGAGTACTCGCGTCCGGCGCGCGTCCGCGGTCCGGAAGCGGTGCAGCTCCGCGACGTCGTCGAGCAGCTCCTCGCGCTCACGCGTCCGCAGTGGGACAACGAGGCGGCCCGGCGCGGCATCAAGTACGAGATCGACCTCAAGATCGAGCCCGCGCCGCCGATCCTCGCCGTGGCGAGCGAGATCCGCGAGGCGCTGCTCAACCTCTTCGAGAACGCGCTGGCCGCCATGGAGCGCGGCGGGCGTCTCGCGATTCACGTGCGGACCGAGGACGGCGCGGGCGTGGTGTCGGTGGCCGACACGGGCAAGGGCATGAGCGCGGAGGTGCAGCGCCTGGCCTTCGAGCCGTTCTTCACGACGCGCGCCACGGAGGGCGGCACCGGTCTCGGGCTCGCCCTCGCGCAGGAGATCGTGCAGCGCTATCGCGGGACCATCTCGCTCGAGAGCGTGGAGGGCGCGGGCACGACGTTCACGCTGACGTTTCCCGCCATCGCGCAGGAGGCGCTCCAGCCGCCCGCGTTCGTCCCCAGCCTGGAGCCACTGCGCATCCTGGCCGTGGAGGACGAGCCGGAGGTGCTCGACGTGCTGCGCGCCATGCTCACGCACGCCGGCCACGCCGTGATCACGGCCGCCTCGGGGCGCGAGGCGATCCCGCTCTTCGAGAACGAGAGCATCGACGTCGTGATCAGCGACCTCGGCATGCCGGGGATGACGGGCCTCGCCCTCGCCGGCGAGCTCAGGGCGCGTCGTCGCGTGCCGTTCGTGCTCCTCACCGGATGGGCCGACGAGCTCGAGGAGGGCGCGCGCGACGTGGACCTGGTCGTGGCGAAGCCGTTCACGCGCGAGCGTCTGCTCGAAGCGCTCGCGCGCGCCGTGCCCGACCGCGTGCGTCCATAGCGCCACGCCCCGCGTGGCCGCCGGCGCGATCGCGTGAACGACTACGTCGTCTCGCTGCTCCTGGGCGTCGTCGAGGGATTGACGGAGTTCCTGCCCATCAGCTCCACGGCGCATCTCCGCATCGTGGAGGCGCTGCTCGGGATCGACCTCTCCGACCCGTACTGGAAGATGTACACGATCGTCATCCAGCTCGGCGCCGTCCTGTGCCTGCCCGTCTACTTCGGCGGCCGCATCCGGCGCTTCGTCTCCACGTTCCCGCACGGCGCGCGCGGCGACCGCACCGCCCTCACGCATCCGCTCGGTCTGACGATCGTGGCGTTCGTGGTCACCGCCGTGCCCGCGTTCCTCCTCACGCGCGTCATCGGCAAGCACCTCGAGAGTCTCCGCATCATGGGCGCCGCGCTGCTGATCGGCGGCGTGGTGATGTGGCTGGTTGACGCGCGAAATGCCGCCGCCGAGCGCGCGGGGCCGGAGGCGCGCGCGACGCGGATCAGCACGTGGAGCATGGAAGGCATGAGCCTCGCGCAGGCGGTGTGGATCGGCGCGTGCCAGCTCCTCTCGGCGGTGTTCCCGGGCACCTCGCGCTCGATGTCCACCATCGCGGCGGGACAGCTGGCCGGTCTGTCGCGCGCGGCCGCGCTGGAGTTCTCATTCTTTCTGTCCATCCCCACCATGGCGGCCGCGACGGGCTACGACCTCCTGAAGTCGGTGATGGGAAAGGGCACGCATCCGCTCGGTGTGTCGACGCTCGACGCGCACGGCTGGACCGTGCTGGCCATCGGCTTCGTCGTGTCCTTCATCGTCGCGTACGCCACCGTGGCCTGGTTCATGGCCTGGGTCCGCCGCCGCGGCTTCGTCCCCTTCGCCATCTACCGCATCCTGCTCGGCGCGGCGGTGCTCTTCCGCTGATCGAGACGCGGGGCATCGAGGTCGGCGCTTCGAGCGCCGGCTCCGCCGGCGCAATCCCTCCGAGTCCGCGCTACCCGACGATGTCTTCGCCCCCGTCGACCCCGATGACGTTGCCGGTGAGCCAGTGGGTGTCGGGATGGGCGAGCACGGTGATGGCGCGCGCGACGTCTTCGGGGGTGGTGAGGCGGCGGCTGGGATTGCGGCGACGGGCTTCCGCGATGATCGTGTCGTGGCCGGGGATCTTCTGGAGCGCGGGGGTCTCGGTGACGCCGGCGCGGATGGCGTTGGCCGTGATGCCGTGCGGCGCGAGCTCGGAGGCGAGCTGGCGAATGTGCGACTCGAGCGCGGCCTTCGCCGCGGAGACGGGACCGTAGTGCGGGAGGACGCGCGTGCCGCCTGCGGACGTCATCGCGTACACGCGGCCGCCGCGCGTCATCAGCCCGCGTCCGACGACCTCCTGCGTCCAGTACACGAGGCTGTGCGCCATGACGTCGACGGTCATGTCCATCTGGGCCGATGTGACGGCGTCCTTCATGGGGTCCGCGATGTAGAGCTTCAGCGTTCCGAAGGCGAGCGAGTGCAGGAGCACGCGCAGCGAGCCCGCGCCGCCGCGCGCCTCCATGTGTCGCTGCATCTCCGCGACGACCTCCGCGCGGCGCTCGGCGTCGGCGGCGTTGATGTTGAAGAAGTGCGCCTCGCGTCCCAGCGCGCGGATGGCGCTCACGATGCGCTCGACGTTCGGCATGGTCGCCTTGCGATCGAGGTGAACGCCGAAGATGTCGAGCCCGGCGCGCGCGAGGGCGAGACTCACCGCCTCGCCGAATCCGGACGAGGCGCCGAGCGTGAGCGCCCATCCGCTGAGACGAATCTCCGTCATGATCTCCCTCCGCCGCCGGTGTGGCGGGACGCGGAGGCATTCTAGCCCGGATACGTTTCGCCACCGTCGCGGAACGCGGACGTGCGGGGGCAGGATGTTAGAATCGCGACGGTCATGCCGAAGACGGCGGGCATCCTGCTCATCGGGAACGAGATCCTGTCGGGCAAGATCACCGACGTGAACGCCGCCTACCTCTGCCGCGAGCTGCGTCCCCTCGGCGTCGACGTGCGACGCATCACCGTCATCCCCGACGAGGTCGATCTCATCGCGCAGGAAGTGGCCGCCTTCAGTCGCGACTTCGACGTCGTGTTCACCTCGGGTGGCGTCGGCCCCACGCACGACGACGTGACGATCGAGGGCGTGGCGCGCGGCATGGGCGTGCGGGTGATCCGTCATCCCGTGCTGGCCGGGCTGCTGCAGCGCTACTACGGCGACCGGCTCAACGAGGCGAACCTGCGCATGGCCGAGGTGCCGGAGGGCGCCGACCTCGTCGGGGACAACCTGCGCTTCCCCTGCGTGCAGATGCGCAACGTGTACGTGCTGCCCGGCGTGCCGGAGATCTTCCGCCAGAAGTTCGACGCCATCCGCGACCGCTTCCGCGACGAGCCGTTCCATCTGAAGAACGTCTTCGTGGGGATCGGCGAGGGCACGCTGGCGGACTACCTCAACGACCTCCTGCGCGACTTTCCCCTCCTGATGCTCGGCTCGTATCCCGAGTTCTCGAATCCGGAGTACCGGGTGAAGGTGACGCTGGAGTCGCGCGATCGCGCCTACGTGGAGCGCGCCCTCGAGCACTTCCTGAGTCGCCTTCCCGCCACCGCGGTGGTCCGGGTGGCCTGACGACGTGACGGCGCCGGCCTACACCTTCAAGGCCGACCCCCACAGCAGTCACGCCATCGTCCTCGACTGGCTCGGCGACGGACGCGGACGCCGCGTGCTCGATGTCGGCGCCGCCGACGGGCTGCTCGCGCGGCATCTCTCCGCCCGCGGCTGGCGCGTGACCGGCATCGAGCGCGATCCCGCCCTCGCGGAGGCCGCGCAGGCGCACGTCGAGCGACTCGTGCGCGCCGACCTCGAGGCGGCCGACCTGGAAGTGGGCGGTCCCTTCGACGCGATCGTGTACGGCGACGTGCTGGAGCACGTCGCCGATCCACTCGCCGTCCTGCGGCGTCTCGATCGCACGCTCGCCGCGGGCGGCGTGGTCGTCCTCTCCATCCCCAACGTCGCGCATCTCTGGATGCGCCTGTCGCTCCTCGGCGGACGCTTCCAGTACGGCGACCGCGGCATCCTGGACCGCACGCACCTGCGGTTCTTCACCGAGCGCTCGCTGCGCGATCTCCTGCGCGAGGCCCACCTCTCCGTCGAGCGCTGGACCGCCACGCCGGTGCCGCTCCACCTGGTCGTCCCGGCGGCGTGGCAGGGACGCTGGTTCGAGCGCGCGCACGCCGTGAACGCGGCCGTCTCCCGACGCGTCCCGCGGCTGCTCGGTTACCAGTTCGTCGTGCTGGCCCGTCCCGAGAACGGCGCGGCCGGCTCCCCACGGCCGGGGTGAGCGCGACGGGCGTGCATCCGAACGTCGTGGTGGTCATGCCCGCGTACAACGCGGGGCGCACCCTTCGCATGACGTACGAGGAGCTGCCCAAGGACACCGTCAACCTCGTCATCCTCGTCGACGACGGCTCGACCGACGCCACGCTCGACGTCGCGCGTCAGCTCGGCCTCCAGATCTTCGTCCACAACCGAAACTACGGCTACGGCGCCAACCAGAAGACGTGCTACACGGAGGCGCTCCGCGCGGGCGCCGACATCGTGGTGATGGTCCATCCGGACTACCAGTACGACCCCACGCTCGTCCCCGACCTCATCCGCCCGATCGTGCAGGGCGAGGCCGACGTGGTCCTGGGGTCGCGGCTCAAGAGCGGATCGGCGCTCGCCCACGGCATGCCGTGGTGGAAGTACGCGGCCAATCGCGTCCTCACCGCGATCGAGAACCGCGTCTTCGGCCTGAACCTCTCCGAGTTCCACACGGGCTATCGTGCCTTCCGCCGCGAGGTGCTGGAGACGGTGAACTTCGGCGCGAACTCGGACGCGTTCGTGTTCGACCAGGAGATCATCGCCCAGGTGGTGGCGGCCGGCTTCCGCATCGCGGAGATCGCGGTGCCGACGCGCTACTTCCCCGAGGCCTCGTCGGCGTCGTTCGTGGCCTCGACCGTGTACGGGCTCCGCATCCTCGCCGTGCTGTTCTGGTACTCGATGCACCGCGCCGGCCTGCGCCGCTCGCGCCGCTTCGACAGCCTGCGCGCACGCTACACGCGTCTGCCCTGATCCGCAGGTCGCGACACCACGCTGGAGCGGGGCGCGACGGCGGGACCGTCTCCCCGCGCGCGCTACGACGAGATCGGACGCGCGGGCAGGTGGGTGCGGCGGGCGCTCCGGCCGTGAGGCGCGATCACGCGGACGATCCGCCCAGGACGTGACTGGCGTGATGCAGGATCATCCGCCAGCCGTGCGGCGCGCGCTCGAACACGTTGGTGGCGAGGATCGACGTCACCGAGATCCGACCGTTCACCTCGGCGAGGATATTCTCCGTGCACGTCACGCAGGCGAGGGCGTCGGTGGCCACCACGTTGACGTCGCCGATGGTGAAGCGCATCTCCGCGGTGTTGGTGAAGATCGACTGCCAGGACTCGCGAATGGCGCGCCAGCCCGAGAGGAGCGGCCAGCCGGGATGCACGCACTTGACGTGCTCACCGTGGGACCACGCCGCCTCCATCTCGTCCACGTCGAGGCGCTCGAAGGCCTGGTAGAAGCGGTCGTTCGCGTCGCGGACGCCGGCGTCGTCGTCGCTCACGCCGGACACGTCACGACGACGTCATCGCCCTCGCGCCGCGCCACGAGGCGCTCCAGCGCGTCGCCCACGCACGGCCCCGCCGTGCACGCGCCGTCCTCCGGATCGAACAGGGCGCCGTGGGTGGCGCACACGATCGTGCGGCCCTCGTCGTCGAGGAACTCGTTCGGCCAGAGATCGAGCGGCGTGCCGACGTGGGCGCATCGATTCACGTAGGCGCGGTAGCGCCCCTCGTGATTGACGACGAAGCCGTCGATCTCGCGGCCGCGGCAGCGAAGCCGCAGCTTCGCCGTGCGACCAGGCGGCAGCGCATCGGCTCGACACCGCCATTCCCCGTCCGACATGGCGGCGATGGTACCGCACGCGCGGGGGCTACTTCATGCCGAGGTACATCACGGCCTGCTGACTGAAGCAGCGCGCGCACGTCCGGTTGGTGATCCTGAACCGATCCGAGCCCGCGATGGCCGCCGCGGCGCTCACGACGGCGTCTGCGGGCTGTCGCAGCTCGGACGCCATGCACGGCATGCAGAACGGCAACCCGTCATTCGCGAGGAGGAAGGCAGCGACACGGCTCTCCGTGGTCATGACGTCCGGGAGTTTGTTCACGAGAATCTCCTTGCTTCGGGGCGCGTCCTCGTCACGGTGTGAATTCAAGGTGCGGTCC
>JBKPPN010000167.1:0-4114 GCA_046733575.1 Candidatus Methylomirabilota bacterium
GTCCTGCTCGGCTAGACGGAAGCCGACCAGCATCGGCAGGTTCACCACGCGCGTGACCGTCGCGAGCATCGTCAGATCCTCGGCGGCGCTGACGGGCAGCGGCCCCCGCGCCGCGACGACGAGCAGGACGGCGACGGCGAGCGCCGCCGCTCTCATCGTCGCGCCGTCCCCGCCGGCGTCGCCGTGCCGCCGCCCGCCTTGAGCTTGTCGGCCGCCGCGCGCGCGGCGGTGACGATGTTCTTGTAGCCCGTGCACCGACAGAGGTTGCCCGAGATGCCGATGCGGATCTCCTCCTCGGTCGGATCCGGGTTGTCGCGCAGGAAGCACGTGAGCGTCATCAGGAAGCCGGGCGTGCAGAAGCCGCACTGCAGCCCGTGGTGCTCCCAGAACGCCTGCTGGAGCGGGTTCAGCGTGTCGCCGTCCGCGAGCCCCTCGACGGTCTGGAGCTCCTTGCCGTTCATCTGCGCGGCGAAGAGCAGGCAGGAACGCACGGCCGCGCCGTCCACGATGATCGTGCACGCGCCGCACACACCGTGCTCGCAGCCCAGATGCGTGCCGGTGAGCTCGAGGTCCTCGCGCAGGAAGTCGGCCAGCGTCTTGCGCACCTCGACCGTCTTCTCGTACGACCGGCCGTTGACGGTCAGTCGAATCGTCCGCTCGTTCATCGTGCTGCTCCCTTCGCGTGTCCGTTCGTCGACCCGGCAGCGCCCTGGACGCGTCCCAGCGCCTCGGCGAGCGCGCGGCGCGTCAGCACACCGCCGACGTGCTTCCTGTACTCGCTGGAGGCGTGCAGGTCGCTGTCCGGCGTCAGACCCGCCGAGACGCGCCGGCCGACTTCCTCGAAGACCTCGGGCGTCGGCTTCACGCCGACGAGCGGCGTCACCGCCTCGCGCGCCAGCACCGGCGTCGGGCCGACGCCCGTGAGCGCCACCGAGCTCGCCGTGCAGACGCCGTGGCCGTCGAGCGTCAGCGTGGCCGCGACGCCAACCAGGGCGAAGTCGCCGTGACGCCGGCTCACCTCCATGAACGACACGCCGGTGCGCGCCGGTATGACGGGCAGTCGCACCTGCACGAGCAGCTCCGACGGCTCCAGGGCCGACGTCAGGTACGAGACGAAGAACGTGTCCGCCTTCAGCGTGCGGGTCGCGCTCTTGCTGCGCACGACGAGCTCGCCGCCCAGCGCGGCGACCACGGCGGGGAGCTCCGCGGCGGGGTCGGCGTGGGCGATGCTGCCGCCGATCGTGCCGCGATTCCTGATCTGCGTGTGGCCGATGTGCGGCATCGCGGCGGCGAGGAGCGGGCAGCGCTCGCGCACGAGCCCGGAATCCTCCAGCGCGCGCTGACGCGTCATGCCGCCGATGACGAGCCAGCCGCCGTCCTCGCGGATGCCGTCGAGGCCGGTGAGCTCGTTGAGATCGACGATGTGGGCGGGACGCACGAGGCGGAAGTTCAGGAGCGGGACGAGGCTCTGCCCGCCCGCGAGCACCTTGGCCTGGTCGCCGTGCTGCGCGAGGAGGCCGAGCGCCTCGTCGACGGTGGCGGGCGCCAGGTAGTCGAACCGTGGTGGCTTCATCGTCTCCCCGATCGTGGTGTCGAGATTGAAGGGCTCATTATAGAACCGGTCACACGCCGAGATACGCGACGCGCACGTGCGGATTCGCGAGCAGCGCCGCCCCGGTGTCCTCGAGCACCACGCGGCCCTGCTCCAGCACGTAGGCACGGTGGCTGATGGGCAGCGCGAGATGGACGTTCTGCTCGATCAGGAACACGGTGAGGCCGCGCTCGTTGATCGCGCGCACGGTGTCTATGATCCCCTTCACGAGCGACGGCTGGATGCCGAGCGACGGCTCGTCGAGCAGCAGCAGCCGCGGCCGCGCCATCAGCGCGCGGCCGATGGCGAGCATCTGGCGCTCGCCTCCCGAGAGCGTGCGCGCGAGCTGCGGCTTGCGCTCGGCCAGCCGGGGAAAGAGCGTGAACACCTCGGCCATCGTCTCGGCCTCGCGCGCGCGCGCCTCCGACACCGCCGCGCCCATGCGCAGGTTGTCGACCACCGTCATGTCGGGAAACACGCGCGCGCCCTCGGGCACGAGCGAGACGCCGCGCGTGACGATGGCCTCCGGCGTCTGCCCGTCGATGCGCGCGCCGTGGAAGTCCACGCGACCGCTCCGCACGCGTACGAGGCCGACGATGGTGCGGATGAGGGTCGTCTTGCCCGCGCCGTTGGCGCCGACCAGGCTCACGATCTCGCCCGCCGCGACGGTGAGCGACACGTCGTGCAGGACCTCGAGCGCGCCGTAGCCGGCGCGCACGCCGTCGACGGCCAGCATGGGCGTCGCCGTCACGCGCGGGCCTCGCCCAGATAAGCGGAGATGACGGTCGGATCGCGCATGACCGCGTCGGGGCGGCCCTCCGCGATCTTCTCGCCGTAGTTGAGGACGACCACGCGATCAGCGAGCCCGAGGATGGCGCCCATGATGTGCTCGGTGACGACCAGCGTGCGCCCGCGCTCGCGCACCTGGCGCAGCAGCGCGACGACGCCCTCGACCTCCCGCGCGTTCAGCCCCGCCATGTTCTCGTCGAGCAGGACGAGGCGGGCACCGGTGGCGAGGACGCGCGCGAGGTCGACGCGACGTCGTTCCGCCACCGTGAGCGTGTCCGCCGGCGCATCCGCCTTCTCCCCGAGCCCGACGAAGCCCAGCCACTCGCGCGCGTGAGCGGCGGCGGCGTCCATCGTCATGCCCCGGCCGTAGAGCGCCGCCACGAGCACGTTCTCCACGACGCGGAGGCCGGGAAAGAGGAGGGGGATCTGGAACGTCTTCGCGATCCCGAGCCGACACACGCGATCCGTGCTCAGGCCGGCGATGTCCTGCCCGCGGTAGCGCACGGTGCCGGACGTCGGCGCCGTGATCCCCGCGATGACGTTGAAGAAGGTGCTCTTCCCCGCCCCGTTCGGGCCGATGATGGCCAGGATCTCGCCCTCGTCCACGGTGACGTCGACGCCGTTGAGCGCGGCGAGGGCGCCGAAGCGCTTGCTGACCGCGTGCGTCTCGAGCAGGGTCACGACGCCGCGCCGGCGCGTCGACGCAGCAGACGCACGGTCCCGGCCAGGCCGGACGGCATGAAGAGCGAGATGGCCACGATGATGACGCCGATGCCGATCAGGTAGTGATAGACGAACTGCGTGCCGAGGACCTCCGAGATGAGCGTCAAGAACGTGGCGCCCAGCACGGGGCCGAACGGCGTGGCGAGACCGCCGAGCAGCGTCATGACCACCATCTGCAGCGTCATGCTCATGCTGAACACCTCGGCCGCGTTGACGTAGGAGAGCCAGTAGCCGGCCGTGCCGCCGACCAGCGCGATGAAGAACGCGCTCGTGACGTACACGCGTCGCTTCAGCGCGTGGATGTCGACGCCGGAGGCTTCCGCGAGGCGGTCGTTCTCCCCCACCGCGCGCAGCCCGTATCCGAACTTCGAGCGACGCAGCCACAGCGCGACGCCGGTGACGGCCGCCATCAGCGCCAGCATCACGTAGAAGAACAGGAGGTAGCCCGCGCTCAGCGGCAGTGAGATGCCCGCGCTCCCGCCCGTGAGCGGGATGCGCGTGAGTCGATCCCACGCCAGCGCCAGCTGCTTGCCCGACTCGCCAAGCGCAAGCGTGCCGATGGCGAAGTACGCGCCGCGCAGTTGCAGCGTCGGCGTCCCGACCGCGAACGCGATGGCCATGGCGAGAACACCGGCGAGGACGACGCTGACGAGGAAGGGCAAGCCCGCCTTGAGCATGAAGGCGGCGGTGGCGAACGCGCCGATGCCGTGGTAGACAACCGGACCGAGGTCGACCGCGCCGGCGTACCCGGCGAGGAGGTTCCACGATCCGGCCAGCGCGGCCCACATGAAGATGACCGTCGCGAGCCGGATGCCGTACGGCGTGGCGATGGTGGGGACGAGGACCAGGACGATCAGCGCGACGAGAGCGACGATCTCGGTCGGCTCGAGGCGGCGGCGGCGCACTTACTCGAGCCGGCCCTTGCCCATGATCCCCGCGGGCATGAAACGCAGGATGAGATAGAGGAGCGCGAACGCGACGAGGAGCGAGAGCCCGGCCTCGAGATACGTC
>JBKPPN010000168.1:0-4947 GCA_046733575.1 Candidatus Methylomirabilota bacterium
CCTTCAACCGCGTGTGGTCGCTTGCGAGCAAGGAGGGCACCGATCTTCGCACCGCGGCGCTGATGGAAGGCATCCGCCGGGTCGGCGAAGGCTACCGCGTCCGCGGCCTCTATCCCTGACGAAGCCGCGTCGCCGGAACGACCGCACAGCCGCGGCTCGGAGATCGCGCGCCTCGGCGTCGAGTGACGTCGACGCGCGGATCAGCCGCCGGTGCGCTGCCAGTGGGTCCGCAGGTGCTCGGCGGCCGTCTCGGGCGGGGTCTCGTTGACGAAGATGCCGCCCACGCGGTTGGCGCGCTCGGGTTGCGTGATGATCTCGATGTGCCAGTGGTAGTCGTCGCGGATGGTGGCCCAGTCGCCCTGCAGGATGCGTGACCGGAGGTTCGGCGCCGTGTGCAGCACCATCTCGTAGCCCGGATCGTCGAACCCCTTCGCGAGCGTGCGAAACGTCTCCGTCAGCACCTGCGCCAGCTCGCGCGCGCTGGAGGCGGTCATGGCGTCCTCGTACGAGCACGCGTGGGCGCGCGGGATGATCCAGACTTCGAGCGGCGTGCGTGGCGCGTACGGCACGAGCGCGGTGAAGGCCACGCTCTGTCGCACGATCCGCTCCTGCGCGGCGATCTCCTGCCGCAGCATGTCGCAGTAGAGGCAGCGCCGCTTGTACTGGTAGTACTCGCGCGCCTCGCGGAGCTCACGGCGCGTCTCGTCGAACACGATCGGGATCGCGGTGACCCGCGAGTATGGATGATGCGGCGGCACGCCGGGCTTGCGGTGGCGCCGCGAGATCAGGATGTCGCGGATCTGCCCGTCGTGCTTCAGGTCGACGAGCCGGTCCCGGTACATCCACAGCACCGACTCGACCTGGTCGAGATCCATGGTGGCCAGGGAATCGTCATGCCGTGGTGACTCCAGGATCAGCTCGCTCGCGCCGCGCGCGGTGATCATGTCGAACATGCCGACGCCCTCGCGCACGAGCTCGTGCTCGATGCGGAAGTACGAGTCGCGCTCGGGCACCACGCGCACGCGCCAGCCCGGACCGTCGGCCGCCGAGCCATCCTTGCGGTAGGCGGCGATCTCGCGGCCCGCGGTGGCCTCGTTGCCCGGACAGTACGGGCAGTCGATCGGCGCGGACAGCGTGGGCTTGGGGCGCACGAGCACCCACTGCCCACGCGACGGGTCCTTTCTGAGCTCGTCCACGATCGCGGCGAACTAGTCCTTGACGGTGTTCTTCAGCTTGCGCAGGTGCTGGCGGGCCACGTCCACCCAGTCCTTCTCAGACGGCAGCTGCGACGCCAGCGCGATGTAGCGCTCCCACTGCACGATCGCTTCCTTCGGATCTACCTTCTCGTACACGAGGGCCAGATTGTAGAGCGCGCCGGTGTGCTTGCTGTCGAGCTCCACGACGTGACGATACTCGCCCAGCGCTTCCTTGTAGAGGCCCTTGTCCTCGTAGACCTCGCCCAGGCCCATGCGCGCATCGACGGACGACGGATCGAGCTCGATGGCCTTCTTGTACGCGCTCACCGACTCGTAATAGAGGCCCTTCTCGGCGTAGTAGATCTTCCCCAGGCTCATGTGCACCTTGGGATTGAGCGGGTTGTACACGAGCGCGGCCTGGTACGCCTTGACCGCGCCGTCGATGTCGCCCTTTGCCGCGCGCGCGTCGCCCAGCCCGACGTGCGCCTCCGAGTAGAACGGACGGAGCTCGATGGCCTTCGAGTACGCCTCGACGGCCTGATCGAACAGCCGCCGCGGCGCGGCGAGGAACAGGTCGCCGAGGGCCTTGTAGGGCTCGGGATAGGCGGCGTCGAGCTGCGTGGCGGCCCGGAACTGCGCGGCGGCCTTCCAGCGGTTCCCCAGGTTCTGGTGGATCATCCCGAGCGTGTAGTGGGCGACGACGAAGTTCGGATCGACCTCGATCGCGCGCGACAGCAGCTCCACGGCCGTCTCGTTCGCTTCCTGGCCGCCCTTCAACGCCGTGCTCTGTCCGCGCGCGAACAGCTCGAGCGCGCGCAGCGACTTGGTGGGACGCGCGGCGCGCTCCATGCGGGCCGCGTCGGCATCGCTCACGGTCACCTTCGCCGTCTTCGCGAAGACGACGGGCAGCGTCCCCGCTCGTGTGAGCAGGTCGTCGTCGGACGTGTTGATCGGCTCGGCGGCGACGGGATCACCGCCGCCCTTCACCTCGATCATGACCGGCTGGATCACGAGGTTGCCGGAGGTGCGCGTCACACGACCGAACAGCGCGACGTCGGCGTGGGCGCTGCGCCCCGCCTGGAGGGCGGCCGCCTCGGTCCACGCGTCCGGCTGGCGCGCCGACCGGACACGCGCGCGATCGATCACGACGACGCCGGGATGCTGCGTGAGCCCGAGCACGACGACCTGCGCCAGTCCCTCCCCGAGCCACTGCTCGTCGCGCGAGAGCGTGCTCGTGTCGAACGGGACGACGAGCACGGCGCGCGGCGGCTTCGTCGGTGTGGCGGGCGCCGCCGCGTGCGCGGTGGCGAGCGACAGCGCGAGACCTGTCGTGACGAGCGCGAGCAGAATGACCCGACATCCCGGTCTCACCGCGCCGTGAGGGGCGGTCGGTCCGAGCCCTTGCCGTCGGATCTCACCCATTGTCCCCTCCGGTCTCCGTCGTCTCGACGGCGGGCCGCCGTCGCACGAGCCGGCCGATCCACGACACGACGCCGCCGCCCACACGCCGGACGGCGATCTCCGGAAGCATCAGGAGCGCGACGGCCCCGACGAGCCACGGCCAGATGTCGACCGCGATGCGCGAGAGATGCCGGCCTCGCTGGAACACGTCGCGAGGATCGCTCACCACACCGCCGCCGGTGATCTCGGACAGCTCGCGCAGCGCGGTCTCGTCGACGCCCAGGTCGCGCAACTCCTGGGCATACGGTACCACCAGACCCGCGAGCTGCGAGCCGACGACGTGGTCGTTGTGCCGCTGCGCCATCCCGACGAGATAGACGCCTTCCTGCGAGGCGGGGAAGCGACCGCGGTACCGCCCGGGGCCCACCTGCTCCAGGTCGATGACGGTGCGCTCGCGGTTCGGCGCGACCACGCCGACCTGCGAGTCGAGGAAGTTGATGAACTCGCCCTTGCCGTCCACGGCGTCCACGACCACCTCGCCCGTCTCGTCGTGGCGCTCGACGTGCGCGACGGTGTCGCTGCGCGTGCCGCTCCGGAGCGTCCAGCGCGTGAGCTGCGCCCAGAACTTGTTGAAGTTCCCCCACCGCATCCACAGCACGCCCCATCGCGCCTTGGCGTCGGAGGTGAACGCCACCGACCTGCCGAGGCCGTAGCGCCAGGTGGCGAGGATCGGGTCCTCCTGGTGACTCATCAGCACGAGCTCGGCCGTGCTCTTGAGCGACGTCGCGACGTAGCCGCCGAGGGGCGGGACGGCCTTCCAGTCGATGTCCTGCACGGCCTCGTGCGCCGGCGAGGTGAGCTGCGGCTTGAACGGCTGCTCGATGAGCGACGCCTTGGAGGCGAGCTGGGTCTCGAGCGTGAAGATGCGCGGGATGGTCTGCGAGTCCTCGGTGTAGTAGAAGCGCCCGCGGCCCCACTTCGCGACGTCGACCATGAGCTGGACGTCGGCGTCCTTGCCGATGGCCACCGTGGAGACGGTGATCTTGTCCTTCGCCATGCGCCGCAGCAGACCGGCGAAGTCGCCGCGGGTCATCTGGCCGTCGGACAGGAAGATGACGTGCTTCAGCAGCGCGGGACGATCGAACAGGACGCTGTACGACTCCTTGAGCGCGGGATAGCCGTCGGTGCCACCGCCCGCCTTCACCGTCGCGATGGCGTGATGCACGGCCGCCTTGTCGCGGGCCGGACGCACCGGAGCGTCCCACACGAACTCGGTGTCCCAGCTCATGACCCCGACCTCGTTGCGCTCGTCGAGTAGGTCGACCACCAGGTGCGCGGCCTCCTTGGCGAGGTCGAGCTTGGTGATCTTCTCGTCCGTCGACATCGCCATCGAGCCGGAACGGTCGATGGACAGCACGACGGCGAGGCTCGGGATCTCGACCTTCTGCTTCACCTCCATGGTGACGGGCAGCGCTTCCTCGATCGGCGTGCGGTAGTAGCCGCCCAGACCGAAGCTCTCCTCGCCGCCGAGCATCATCAGACCGCCGCCCTGATCGCGGACGTAATCGCGGATGTTGCCCATCTGCTGGCGCGTCAGCTTCAGCGACGAGACGTTGGACAGGATGATCCCGTCGTACTTCTGGAGGCCCGCCTTGTCCTTGGGGATCCCTCCGGCCTCGACGACCGTCACGTCGATGTTCTGCGACTTCAGCGCACCGGCCAGCGTCTGGGCCTGCGCCTTGTCCTTCTCGGCGAGCAGCACCTGCGGCCGCCCGCGCACGACCACGGTGCCGACGGCGCGGTTGTTGTCCTCGATGGTGTCGCCCTCGACGTCGATGGAGGCCTGGTACACGTGGATGCCGCTCGTGTCGAGCGACTGCCGGTACGAGAAGACGTTCTTCCCCGCCGACAGCCGAACCACCTGCGAGCCCAGGAACTCGCCGTTGCGGAAGAGCGAGAGCCGCCCCTCGGTGTCCTTGTGGCTCCACGCGACGACCCTGGCCTGGAACGGCTCTCCGAACTTCACCTCGTCGGGCAGCACCATCGATTCCACGACCACTTCTTGCGAGAACGTGAGCGGCGCCGCGACGTAATAGATGTCGGCGCCGGCGTCCTTGGCCGTCTGCGCGCCGGCCAGCGCATTGCCGGCGTTCTGACGCCCGTCCGTCAGCATGACGATGCGGTTGGCCTGCCCCGGTGGCAGCGTGGCGAGTGCGAGCTGGATGGCCTGCGAGATGTTCGTGCCGCGTCCGTTCACGTTCGCCTTGGGGCGCTCGAGGGGTGTGCGCGACTGCAGCGGCTGATCGACGACGGCCTCCTGCCCGAACACGATGACACCGTGACGGTCGCC
>JBKPPN010000169.1:0-11685 GCA_046733575.1 Candidatus Methylomirabilota bacterium
TCGCAGTCGGTGATGTCGCCACGCTCCACCGCGACGCTCGCCGCGCCGATCTTGAGCTTCATGCGGCTGTCCCGTCCTGCTCGCGCTCGTGATCCTTGGCGCGTTCCCAGGCGCGGTCCAGCTCGTCGGGCGTCGCGGCATCCCACGCGACGCCCCGGGCGGCGAGATCGGCCTCCATGTGCTTGAACCGGCGCTGGAACTTCTCGATTGCGCGCTGCGAGGCGTGTTCGGCGTCGATGTTCGAGAGTCGCGCCACGTTGACGAGAGAGAACAGCAGATCGCCGAGCTCCTCGGACACGCGCTCGCGGTCGCCCTCCGTCACCGCCGCCGCCACCTCCTGAACTTCTTCCTCCACCTTCTTCCATGCCGCGCGCGCGTCCGACCAGTCGAAGTTCACGCGGGCGGCCTTCGCCTGCACACGCTGCGCGCGCACCAGTGACGGCAGCGCCCGCGGGACGCCGGCCAGGACGGAACGCCCCTCACCGCGACGGGACGCCTCGCGGCGCTTGATCGACTCCCACTGCGTGAGGGCGTCCTGCGCGTTGTGCACGGTGGCGTCCGCGAACACGTGCGGGTGTCGGCCGACCATCTTGGCGTTCAATCCGCGAAGCACGTCGGCCATGTCGAAAGCGTTCGCCTCGTGAGCGAGCTGACTGTGGAACACGACCTGGAACAGCAAGTCGCCCAGCTCCTCGCGGAGGGAGGCTGCGTCAGCCGACTCGATCGCCTCCAGGACCTCGTACGCTTCTTCGATGAGGTACGGCCTCAGCGACGTGTGCGTTTGCTCACGATCCCAGGGGCAACCACCGACCGCGCGCAGGCGAGCCATGACGGTGAGGAGTTCTTCGAACAGAGCGCCCGGGGAATCGGTCATCGCTGTTTCCGGGGAGACGCGCTCATTATATATCACGACTTTTCGCGTGTGCTACGCTCCGCCCCATGGCCGGAACGGAACCAGAAGAGACATTCAAGGTCACCGATCGGCGTCGCCGCGACGACGCGGACGACGCTCCCCGCGCAACCGAGACACCGAAGATCGAGCCGCCCGCGGAGGCGAGGACCGAGCGTCGAGCGGAGCCGCCGCGAACGGCGCCCGAGCCTCCGCCGTCTGCTCCCGGGCGGAACCTCATCGGCCTGTTCATGATGCTGGCGCAATCCGCGATGATGGCGCTTGGCGAGGCGTCGGAGCCCGGCATGGGTGCGCCGCGTGCGAACCCGCAGGAAGCCGCCGCTCTCGTCGATCTGCTGGTCCTGTTGCGCGAGAAGACCGAGGGCAACCGGACCGCCGAGGAGACGGAGGTTCTGGGTGAGCTCATCTACGACCTCCAGCTTCGCTACATCAACCTGACGAAGCCGCGCGCGAAACCGCGAGGCTGACCCCGTCGTCGGGGCGAGGCCCCCGCCCGGCGGGATCAAGGCGTCTCGCGCGCAGTCGGCGATCGTAGGCGGCTTGCTCCCCCCGCCGTGTCGCCCGGTGACATCGGCCATCGAACCGGTCGCCTCACCGTCTCACGTATCTGTCCCGCCGCCCTCCTTGCCCGCAAGTGCTCGGAAAGTCGACGCGCGAACACCGGAAGCTTGTGCGAGCTTCTCTCCCTTGCTAGGTGCCGATGATTTGACACGTTAACGCTCACCTGATATAAGACGAGTGTACTCAGATTTAGCCGGACCTGGAGGGCCGGCGAAACCAGGAGGCAGGAGACATGATGGAGCGTTGGCGTCCGTTCGGTGGTGTGGTGGAGCACCGGGATCCATTCCGCATGGCGGACATCCAGGGCGAAGTCAACCGCCTGTTCGACAGCTTCTTCGGGCGTCCGACCACGGCGACGGCTCCCAGCGGAGAGCGGATGTGGGCTCCGGCCGTCGACATCTGGGAAGACAAGGACAACCTCACGCTGTCGTTCGAGATTCCGGGCATGCGCGAGAAGGATGTGAACGTCTCGATCACCGACGATCTTCTCAGCGTCCGTGGCGAGCGTCGTTTCGATCGCGAGCTGAAGGACGAGAGCTATCACCGGCTGGAGCGTGTGTACGGCAAGTTCGAGCGCAACGTCCAGCTGCCCGTGCCGGTGCAGACCGACAAGGTGAAGGCGGTCTACCGGGACGGCGTCCTGGAGATCACGCTGCCCAAGGCCGAGGAAGTGAAACCGAAGCAGATCAAGATCGACGTCCTGTAAGCGACGCGATCTGCGGCGGAGCCCCCGTCGGGCTCCGCCGCCGCATCGAATTCAGACAGAGGGAGAAAGAGGACATGGCGAAGGTAATCGGTATCGACCTCGGCACGACGAACTCCGTGGTGGCCGTCGTCGAGGGTGGCAACCCCACCGTGATTGCGAATCAGGAAGGGAGCCGCCTGACCCCTTCGGTGGTCGGCTTCACGAAGGACGGCGAGATCCTCGTCGGCCAGGTGGCGAAGCGCCAGGCCATCACGAACCCCGAGAACACCGTGTTCTCGATCAAGCGGTTCATGGGGCGCCGGTACGACGAGGTGCTGCAGGAGACGAAGCTCGTTCCTTACAAGGTGGTCAAGGCCACCAACGGGGACGCGCGCGTCGAGGTCCGCGGCAAGGAGTACTCGCCGCCCGAGATCTCCGCCATGATCCTCCGCAAGCTGAAGGAGGCCGCCGAGGCCTATCTGGGCGAGAAGGTCACCCAGGCCGTCATCACCGTCCCCGCGTACTTCAACGACAGCCAGCGCCAGGCCACCAAGGACGCGGGCAAGATCGCCGGACTCGAGGTGCTGCGCATCATCAACGAGCCCACCGCGGCGGCGCTCGCCTACGGACTCGACAAGAAGAAGGACGAGACCATTTCGGTCTACGACCTCGGCGGTGGCACCTTCGACATCTCGGTCCTCGAGATCGGCGAGGGCGTCTTCGAGGTCAAGGCCACCAACGGTGACACGCACCTCGGCGGTGACGACTTCGACCAGCGCGTGATGGACTGGATCGCGGAGGAGTTCAAGAAGGAGCACGGGATCGACCTCCGCAAGGACCGCATGGCGCTGCAGCGCCTCAAGGAAGCGGCCGAGAAGGCGAAGTGCGAGCTGTCGACCACGCTGCAGACCGAGATCAATCTGCCGTTCATCACCGCCGACGCGAGCGGTCCGAAGCATCTCGTCCTCACGCTGACCCGGGCCAAGCTGGAGTCGCTGGTCGCGGACCTCATCGACCGGACGCTGGGCCCGTGCCGCCAGGCGATGCAGGACAGCTCCGTGACGGCCAAGGACGTCGACGAGGTCATCCTCGTGGGCGGTCAGATCCGCATGCCGCGAGTGCAGGAGGCGGTGAAGCAGCTGTTCGGACGCGAGCCGCACAAGGGCGTGAACCCCGACGAGGTCGTCGCGGTCGGCGCGGCCGTGCAGGGCGCGGTCCTCACCGGTGAGGTGAAGGATCTCCTCCTCCTCGACGTGACGCCGCTGTCGCTCGGCATCGAGACGCTGGGTGGCGTGATGACTACTCTCATCTCGCGGAACACGACCATCCCGACCAAGAAGAGCGAGACGTTCACGACGGCGGCGGACAGCCAGACGTCGGTCGAGGTCCACGTGCTGCAGGGCGAGCGCCCGATGGCGCGCGACAACCGGACGCTGGGCAAGTTCCACCTCGTGGGGATTCCGCCCGCGCCGCGCGGCGTGCCGCAGATCGAGGTGACCTTCGACATCGATGCCAACGGCATCCTCAACGTGTCGGCGAAGGACACCGCGACGGGCAAGCAGCAGAACATCACGATCACGGCCTCGTCCGGTCTGACGAAGGACGAGATCGACCGGATGGTGAAGGACGCGGAATCCCACGCGGCCGACGACACCAAGCGCAAGCAGGAGATCGAGGTCCGCAACCAGACCGACACGCTCGTGTACTCGACCGAGCGGACGCTGAACGAGCACGGCAGCAAGCTGTCCGAGGCGGACCGCAAGGCCGTGGAGGACGCGCTCAACGAGACGCGCGAGGCGCTCAAGAGCGACGACCTCGAGCGGATGAAGCAGGCCCAGCAGACGCTGACGCAGGCGTCGCACAAGCTGGCCGAGGTCATGTATCGCGAGGCGCAGGCCCAGAACGCTCCGGGCACTTCGGATGCCACGGACGGCGCGGGGCGCGCGTCCGGCTCGACGGGCTCGTCCCAGGGGCCGAAGGAGGGCGAGGTCGTCGACGCCGAGTTCGAGGATCTGGGAGAAAAGAAGTAAGTCACCATGCGTCGTGATTACTACGCGGTGCTCGGCATTGCGGCCACCGCGGAGCCGCGCGAGATCCGGCACGCCTACCGGCGTCTCGCGCGGCAGTATTCGCCCGACGTCAACTTCTGGGACGAGGGCGCGCGCGGACTGTTCGAGGAGATCGCCGAGGCGTATCGCGTGCTCAGCGATCCCCACGCGCGCGCGATGTACGACCGGTTCGGAGGCGCGGATGGGTCGACGGTCGGACGACTGGGCGAAGGACGGCGGGGTGACGAGGTGCACCTCGCCGTCGAGCTGTCGTTTGCGGACGCTGTCCGTGGGCGCCGCGTCACGCTCGACGTCCCGCGCTTCTCGCCGTGCGCGGCGTGTGGCGGTCACGGTGGTGGCCGGAGCGGCGGCTGTGCGCACTGCCACGGCCGCGGTGTCCGACAGACCACGGAGCCGGTGACGATCGACATCCCGCCCGGCGTCGATTCCGGCGCGCAGATCCGCGTCCGCGGTGAGGGCAGCGCCGGACCGCTCGGGGGCCCCCGTGGTGATCTCATCATAAGCACGCGGGTGCGCGAGCATCCGTTCTTCAAGCGCAAGGGCGAGAGCGTGCACTGCGAGGTGCCGATCAGCGTGTGGGAGGCGATCCGCGGCGCTCGCATCCGTATTCCTACCCCCCTCGGCGACGCGACTCTCGTCATTCCTGCGGGAACGACGGGCGGTCAGATGTTCCGGCTGCGCGGGCAGGGCTTGCCGAAGCTCACCCACGCCGAGCCGGGCGACCTCTTCGTGACCGTACGCGTCGAGATCCCCGGCGCGCTGGACGCGCACACGCACGAGATCGTGCGCGAGCTCGAGCGACTCGTCCCCATGGCGCCGCGCGCCGACGTCGAGCGCTACCGAGGAGGCGCGGGATGACGGATCGCGGACGGCCCCTCTATATGATCGGGGTCGTGGCCGACATGCTGAAGATCCATCCGCAGACCCTCAGGTTCTACGAGAAGAAGGGCTTGCTGCGGCCGAGTCGCACGGTGGGACGCACGCGGATGTATTCCGCCGAGGACGTGGAAGAGATCGCCCGGCTCCTCCGTCTGACACGTGACATGGGAGTGAATCTGGCCGGCGCCGAGATCATCGTAAAGATGCGGCGACGGATGATCGATATGCAGAAACAGATCGAGAGCCTCCTCGAATACGTCCGAGAGAACGGTGGTGGCGAGCCGCGCGCGGACAAGGCCGCGACGGATTCGCGCGAGGCGCTGGTGCGGGCCGCCTCGGGGCAGCTCAGCCCCCTCGATCTGTTCTGAGGAAAGGCACACATTCACGTGATGGACGATAAGGACCGGATCGTTCCCGACATTCTCGGCATCCTGCCGCTGCGCGGCACGGTGCTGTTCCCGCACGCGGTCGTGCCGCTGGGCGCGGGTCGTGCGTCGTCGGTGCGCCTCATCGAGGAGGCGGCGACCTCGGGTCGTCTCATCGGCGCCGTGCTTCAGCGCGACGCCACGGAGGACGCGCCCACGCGCGAGGGCTTGCACGACGTCGGCACGCTCACCGTGATCCACAAGGTCCTCAAGCAGCCGGACGGCACGCTGCGTCTGGTGGTGCAGGGGGTCGGTCGTTTCCGTCTCGGCGAGGTCGTGCAGACGGCGCCCTACGTGCGTGCCCGGATCGAGTCGCTCCCCGACGACACCGACGGCAGCGATCTCGAGTCCGAGGCGCTGCGTCGCAGCGCGATGTCGCTCTTCGAGAAGATCGTGAGCCTGTCCTCGTCACTCCCCGACGAGCTCACGAACGTCGCCGAGAACGCGACGAACGGCGGTCAGCTCGTCGACCTCATTGCGGCCTCGCTCGGGACGCTGCCGCTCGCGCTGCGCCAGGAGCTCCTGGCCACCGTGGACGTGAAGCTCCGCACCCAGAAGCTGGTGACGGCGCTGGCCAAGGAGGTCGAGGTCCTCGAGCTCGGCTCGAAGATCCAGTCGGACGTGCAGTCGGAGATGTCGAAGACGCAGCGCGACTACTACCTGCGCGAGCAGCTGAAGGCCATCCAGAAGGAGCTCGGCGAGAGCGACGACCGGTCGCAGGAGATCGAGACGCTGCGCACGAAGATCGAGGCGGTCGGGATGCCGGATGAGGCCAAGACGGAAGCGCTGCGCGAGCTGGACCGGCTCGCCAAGATGTCGGCCTCCGCGCCCGAGTACACGGTGGCGCGGACGTACATCGACTGGCTCGTGTCGATGCCGTGGAAGGTCGAGACGACGGACTCCGTCGACATCGGCGCCGCGCGCGGCGTCCTGGACGAGGACCACGAGGCCCTCGACAAGATCAAGGACCGCATCCTCGAGTACCTGGCGGTGAAGAAGATCCGGCCCGGTGGCAAGGACCCGATCCTGTGCTTCGTCGGACCTCCCGGCGTGGGCAAGACGTCGCTCGGCCGGTCCATCGCCCGGGCGCTCGGTCGCAAGTTCCACCGCATCTCGCTCGGTGGCATGCGGGACGAGGCCGAGATCCGCGGCCATCGCCGGACGTACATCGGGGCTCTGCCGGGACAGATCGTGCAGGGCCTCCGTCGCGCGGGCACCAGGAACCCCGTGCTGATGCTGGACGAGATCGACAAGCTGGGCATGGACTTCCGGGGAGATCCCGCCTCGGCGCTGCTGGAGGTGCTGGATCCGGAGCAGAACGGGACGTTCCGCGATCACTATCTCGACGTCCCGTTCGACCTGTCGCGCGTGCTGTTCATCACCACGGCGAACGTGATGGACACGGTGCCGGCGCCCCTGCGCGACCGCATGGAGATCATCCCCCTCGCGGGCTACACCGAGGAGGAGAAGCTCGGCATCGCGCAGAAGCACCTGGTTCCGAAGCAGGCGCGCGAGCACGGCCTCGACCCGGCGGCGGACATCGTGTTCACGCCAGAGTCCCTGCGTCTGATCGCGCGCGGGTACACGCGCGAGGCCGGCGTGCGCAGCCTCGAGCGCCAGATCGCGAGCGTCTGCCGCAAGGTGGCGCGACGGCGCGCGGAGGGACAGCTCGATCCGGTCAGCGTGACGCCTGATCTCGTCACGACGTTTCTCGGCGTGCCGCACTTCGAGGTGGAAGAGCTGGAGGAGCGCACCGCGGTTCCCGGTGTCGCGACGGGGCTTGCGTGGACACCGGCGGGTGGCGACGTGCTGTTCATCGAGGCGACGCGCATGAAGGGCCGCCACACGCTGACCTTGACGGGCCAGCTGGGTGACGTGATGAAGGAGTCGGCGCAGGCGGCCCTCTCGTGGGTGCGCTCGCACGCGCGCGACCTCGGGCTGGCCCCCGATTTCTGGGAGACGTCGGACATCCACGTCCACATCCCCGCGGGCGCCATTCCGAAGGACGGCCCCTCGGCGGGCGTGACGATGACGACGGCGCTGGTCTCGCTGCTGGCCGGCCGTCAGGTGCGCCCGGGCCTCGCCATGACGGGCGAGGTGAGCCTGTCGGGACGGGTGCTGCCTGTCGGCGGCATCAAGGAGAAGGTCCTCGCCGCGCATCGAGCCGGGGTGCGGACGCTGATCCTGCCCCGGCGCAACGAGAAGAACGTGCTGGAGGACGTGCCGGCGGCGGTGCGCGAGGTGATGACGATCCACCTGGCCGACACCATCGACGACGTGCTCGCCGTGGCGTTCGAGGGCGAGCCCGTGCTGCGCCGTCCGGACCTGCAAAGCCTGCGCTGATCCGGGCCCGACGCCCCGGCGTTGAACCGGGGCGTCGGCATTCGCTAGAATGACGGCGTGCTGACCGCCGCCCGGCTCGCCGCTCCGTTCGTGCTCGTGGCTCTTGCGTTCGCGTCATCCGCCGCAGCGGAGACGTTCCAGTTCACGGCTCCCGACGGGACCGTGCACTTCACCAACGCCCCGACCGATCCCCGCTACATCCGCTTGGGATTCCGATCGGGAACGGAGGCGGGCTGGCTGAACCTGCCCGTGCGCGCGAGCGACCTTTACGTGACCGAGATCCGGAGCGCGGCCGCGCGACACGGGGTCCCGGAGGGCCTGGTGTCGGCCGTAATCCGGGTCGAGTCCGGGTTCAACGCCCGCGCGGTCTCGCCGAAGGGCGCGCGCGGCCTCATGCAGCTGATGCCGGGTACGGCGTCGCTCCTCGGCGTGCGCGACGCCTTCGATCCCCGCGAGAACATCGAGGGAGGCGTGCGTCACCTGCGTGGCCTCCTCGAACGCTACGAGCTGCCCATCGCGCTGGCGGCCTACAACGCTGGCGAGCAGGCGGTCGCGAATTATCGCGGCATTCCGCCGTATCCCGAGACGCGGAACTACGTCGCGCGCATCCTCTCGCTGCTCGGCCTTGGGAGCGCCGAGGCCGCGACCGCGTCGATCGCCAGCCCCGCGTCCGCCACGCCGGCGACAGCCGGCGTGCCGCCTCTCACCCGCACCTACAAGAGCGAGGCCGCGGACGGCACGATGGTCTACACGAACATTCCTCCTCGCGGCCGCCGCTGATCAAAAGGGGGGCGACACCCCTGGACCCCCCGCTCGTAGACGCCCAACGCGAACCCGTGCCGGGCCTGGGATCGCGAGAGAGGTCCGCCGCGTCACCCGCGCCACTGACGGTCGAGTCCGCGGTACTGGATCGCCTCCGCGCAGTGCGCGGCCGTCACCGTCTCCGCCTCCTCGAGGTCAGCGATGGTGCGCGCGACCTTCAGCACGCGGTCGTGGCCGCGGGCGCTCAGACCGAGCTTCTCCATGGCCGCGTCGAGCAGACGCACGGCCGCGGGCGGCGGCGGACACAGCCGGCGCAGGTGGCGGGCCGTCATGTCGGCGTTGGTCGTCAGCGTCGTTCCCGAGAGCCGGTCGCGTTGACGGTCCCGCGCGCGCACCACGCGGGCGCGGACAACAGCGGATGACTCTGCGTATGGATCGTGGGTGGCCTGGGCGTGGGCCAGCGCGGGCAGCTCGACGTGCAGATCGATCCGGTCCAGCAGGGGTCGCGAGAGCCGACCGAGATACCGCGCCCGCTCGCCCGGCGTGCAAAGACAGCGATCCAGTGACGGACACCCGCGCCGACACGGATTGGCGGCGGCCACGAGCTGAAACCGCGCCGGAAACTGCCCCACGCCGCTGGCGCGGGCGACGGTGACGCGGCTGTCTTCGAGGGGCTGACGCAGCGACTCGAGGACGTGCTGCTGGAATTCGGGCAGCTCGTCGAGGAAGAGAACGCCGCGGTGGGCGAAGGTGACCTCGCCCGGATGCGGCGGGCTCCCGCCGCCGATGAGTCCCGCCACCGAGATCGTGTGATGGGGTGCGCGAAATGGGCGAGTGTGGACGAGCGAGGTGCCGTCGAGCAGGCCGCCCACGCTCCAGATCGTGGACACCTCGATGGTCTCGTCGACCGTGAGCGGGGGCAGGATCGACGCGAGCCGACGCGCCAGCATCGTCTTGCCGCCACCGGGCGGTCCGACGAGCAAGAGATTGTGCGCGCCCGCGGCGGCGATCTCGAGTGCGCGCTTGGCGTGCGCCTGACCGCGCACGTCGGCGAGGTCCTCGTCCGGGTGGTCGACGACGGGCACGCGGAGCGCGGGAACGCTCGCCGGCGGAGCGTCGCCGTTCAGCACCGCCACGGCGTCGCGGAGCGTCGGCGCGGCGAGCACGCGGATCTCGTCGATGGCGGCCGCCTCGGCGGCGTTGGCGGGAGGCACGAGCAGCGACGTGATGCCGCGCGCGCGACACGCGAGCGCGACGGCCAGCGCGCCGCGCACGCCGTGGATCTGACCGTCGAGGGCCAGCTCGCCGACTACCGCGACCGAGCGCGTGGCCCCCGGCTTGAGACACTCCGTGGCGCCCAGGATGCCGAGCGCGATGGGCAGGTCGAACGACGCGCCTTCCTTGCGCAGACCGGCCGGTGCGAGGTTCACGGTGATCCGGTCGTTGGGGAACGGGAAATCCGCGTTGCGGATCGCGCTGCGGACGCGCTCGCGACTCTCGCGAACGGCGGAGTCGGGCAGCCCGACGGTGGTGAAGGCGGGCAACCCGTTCGTGACGTCGACCTCCACGCGCACGAGCGCGGCTCCCACGCCGACCAGTGCCGCCGAGAGCACGCGCGCGAGCATGAGACGATTCTTCGGGCGCCGCCGCCGTCCGTCAATGTCCCGACTTTCGTACGCGTCAGCGTCTCCTGACGCCGAAGGACCGGAGTCTGATACAGTCCTTGACGCGATGGCCCAGGAGGTCAGGGCGTCGACGCCCGTTCGTGCCGTACGTCCGCTCGTCCTCGTCGTCGACGACGACCAGTCGGTTCGCGAATCCTTCCGTCTGATCCTGGAGGATGAATTCGAGGTCGTCGACGTCCCCGACGGCCCGCGCGCTCTCGAGATCGCGCGCTCGAGCAGCGTCGACCTGGTCCTGCTCGACATCCGCCTGCCCGACATGGACGGCATCGAGGTCCTCGAGCGCCTCAAGGCGATCGACGAGCAGATCGAGGTCGTGCTCGTGACCGCGGTCAAGACCGTGAAGACCGCGGTGGCGGCCATGAAGCTCGGCGCCTTCGACTACCTCACCAAGCCGTTCGACGAGGACGACCTGTTGGCCGTCGTTCGTCGCGCGCTGGAGCGGCGCGCGCTCGAGCGCGAGGTCGTGTTCCTCCGATCCGAGCTGGCCCGCAAGTACGACGACGACGAGATCGTCGGCCAGCACGCCGAGATGCAGAAGATCTACCGGCTGATCGCCCAGGTGGCGCGCACCACGACCACCGTGCTGATCACGGGCGAGAGCGGGACGGGCAAGGAGCTGATCGCGCGGGCGATCCATCGTCAGGGACCGCGGCGCGATCGGCCCTTCGTGGCCGTCAACCCCGGTGCTGTTCCGGAGACGCTCATCGAGTCCGAGCTCTTCGGCCACGAGAAGGGCGCGTTCACCGGGGCGTACCAGCGCAAGATCGGCAAGTTCGAGATGGCGCAGGGCGGAACGCTGTTCCTCGACGAGATCGGCACCCTGAAGGCAGATCTCCAGGTCAAGCTGCTGCGCGTGCTCCAGGAGCGGGAAATCGAGCGCGTGGGCGGGACCCACCCGATCAAGATCGACGTTCGCATCGTGGCCGCCACGAACGCGGACCTCAAGGCCGCCATCAGCGGGGACGGCTTCCGCCGCGACCTGTACTATCGCCTGAACGTCGTGGCCATCCCCGTGCCGCCCCTGCGGGACCGCCGGCAGGACATTCCCGCCCTGGCGGAGCGGTTCATCCGCCGCTACAACGACGAGTTCGGCAAGCGCACCACCGGGCTGTCGAGCGACGCCCTCGCGGCGCTGACGGAGTACTCGTGGCCGGGCAACGTGCGGGAGCTGCAGAACGTGATCGAGCGCTGCGTGGTGCTCGCCGACGGGCCGCGCATCGAGCTGAACGATCTGCCGGTGGACGTCCTGCTCCCGGACCACCGGGCCCGGGTGCGCGACGCCGAGACGCTGCCCCTCAACGAGGCCACGGAAGAGTTCGAGCGCCAGATCGTGCTGCGGGTGCTCGAGCGCGTGCGGTGGAACCGC